>CAZRVA010000029.1:0-27104 GCA_964603255.1 uncultured Chitinophaga sp. | reverse complement strand
ATATATTTTAATTATAGGTTATTAAAGGTATGAATTGGAGTAAATTAGATAAGGTAATAGAAAGTAAATACGAATACCCAAACTAAATCTACAAAGTGCCAGTATAATCCAACTTTTTCAACCATTTCGTAATGTCCACGTTTTTCAAATGTACCATTCATGGTTTGTAAAAGAACAATAATATTCAATACCACACCACTAAATACGTGTACACCATGGAAACCTGTTACAATAAAGAATAAATCTGCAAATGCAACCGGACCATATTCGTTTTGGAACAAGTTCGCACCGGCAATTACTGTACCGTCAGCTAAGGTTTTAGGGTTTGAACCATGGATGAAGTGAGTCCACTCCCAAGCTTGACAGCCTAAGAAAGCAGCACCACCAATGATGGTTAAAATCATGTATTTCACCACTTCATTTTTTGCCATACGGTGACCCGCTTCAACAGCCAATACCATTGTTACTGATGAGAAAATCAAAATGAACGTCATTAAACTTACGAACATTAATGGTAAGTGAGCATCAGTGAATGGGAAATGGTTAAACACCATATCCGGTGAAGGCCAAGGAGTTTCTAAGTTACCAGAGAAACTGTAACGGACAAAACCGTATGAAACTAATAGTGATGAGAATGTGAATGCATCAGATAGCAAGAAGATCCACATCATTAATTTACCATAGCTAATGCTAAATGGAGACTTTCCGCCTCCCCATTGTGTTTTAGTGTCTGTTGTTAAAGTAGCTGAGTTTGCCATATATAAAGATGTTCTGTTTTTGTTCTATTAATATTTTATCTATTCAACAATAAGAAAAAGTAAAGATAAATCCATGCTGCACCTAAAAAGTGCCAGTAAGTAACACATAAATTCAAACTTAATATTTTCTTTTTGTGTACGTTTAAGTTTAATGCTTTACCAATAACTACCAGTAGGAACAATATTCCACCAATCATGTGGGCCAAATGTACTCCTGAAATTACATAGAAAAATGATTCAGAAGGATTACCCACGAAGTGTATGTTGTTTGCAACTAACGCTTTCCATCCTATCCATTGACTAACGCAAAATGCAATACCTAAAGCTAAAGTAGTAAACAAAGCAATTTTTACTTGTCCTAGCTCGTCACGTTTTGCAGCGCTGTAAGCCCATTGTATAACTACACTGCTTAGTACCACAATAACTGTACTGTAAGCAAATACGGTAGGGATATCGAATAGTAACCAGTTACCTTCACCTCTTCTAACGATGTATGCACTTGTAAAACTAGCGAATAGCATTACACTTGCCACAATAAGTAACCAAACCACAAATTTTGTTGGGTTGATTACCGGAGGTGTATCGTTTAAATTTTGTTGTTTAGCTGTTGCCATCATATTTGTTATATTTTATCAAATAAGTAAGCGAATTGTACCAAAGGCAAGTATAAAAACGATGCAAACATTAAACGTTTTGCATCTTTGTTATCGCATGTAATGTATAATCTAAACGCAAAGTAACTTAACATTAGAGCTCCTAAAATGGCAACAATACCCGAAACTATTCCAGTAAACCCTTCGAAGGTTGGCATTAATCCTATTGGTAATAAACAAATAGTAAATGCTAATGTAATTAATGCTGATTTTTTATCCTTAGCGTAAGTAGGTAACATTTTAAATCCTGCACGTTTGTAGTCGTCATCCAAAATCCATGCGATGCTCCAAAAATGTGGGAACTGCCAGAAAAATTGAACGCTAAACAAAATCAATGCCTCATAAGTTAATGCACCACTGAACGCAGTGTACCCGATTAAAACAGGCAATGCTCCCGGGAATGCTCCTATGAATACCGAAATAGGGGAGATGCGTTTCATTGGAGTATAAATAAATGCGTATAATACTAATGAGATTGCTGCAATGCCTCCTGCTAATGGATTTAGATAATAACCCATTAACAGTACACCGGCAATTCCCATTAAAGAACTTGCGATAGCAGCTTCAGAAACACTCATGCGATTGGTAGCTACTGGGCGATTAGCTGTACGTACCATCAACTTATCATAATTTTTTTCTATAATTTGATTGATACCGTTAGATGCGCCTGTAACCAATGTTCCACCAAGTATTAATATAAACATATCAAACCAAATTATTCCTTGGTTGTAAGCAGCGGTAGCATAAGTGATGGCAGCTGATAAAACCACCAAGAAAGTTAAACGTGTTTTAACTAACTGGTTGTAATCAGTTACCTTTTGCCTTAAGCTACTTACGGCTATGGTTTGATGTTGGCTAATGTTTTCCAATGTTATTTTTTGTTATGCTTTTTATGCAGTAACTGTTTTTACTCTTGTAAATAATACGATGGCAATAAAAAGTTGAATTCCACAAATTAAACTACCTACAAATAAATGTACACTTTGCATTTGTGCCGGGAAACCAAGATTATCTAGTACTTTACCACTCAAAATTTGTGCTGCTATCATTAAAACTAAAGCCAGCGTTGATTTGTAAATAATGCTGTTTCTCTCGAAGGCTAGCCTAAATTTATAAACCACAATTATTGTGAGTGATGCACTAACTGCAGAGAATGTACGATGAAACTTAAACATGTTTCCCAAAAGCTCTACCCAATGGGCTCTGTTTTGTTCGCCTGTTACAAGTGCAACTGCATCTACGTTTTCTCTTACTTGAGTTCCGCTTATGGTTTGAATTGCTGATACAATAAGTACAGCAACCATAATCAACTTTAAAGAACGATCGTTGTTTAATTGTAACACATCAAATTGTTGCGATTTAGTTATTGTATAAATAAGTAAACCAACAATTATTAGGGCTATTACCATGTGAATGGTAACCATCCAATGTGCCAGGTTTGTTGCAACAACTCTTGCTCCAATCCAACCTTGAAAACCGGTGAGAAGCAATGCTAAAAAGCTAAGCCAAAATACCGAAGGATTGGTTTTGAGGTATGGTATTGCAAAAAACACTGTTAAAACTACAAACAATCCGGTGGTTACACCAATTAATCTGTTAATGTATTCAGTCCATGTTTTGTATACGTCAAATTCGGCTACTTCATGGGTTGATGTTTTAAACAGCTCTCTGTAGTTTTCGGGTAACTCGCTTACATGTGTTGGTGGAACCCATTGTCCGAAACATTTCGGCCAATCCGGGCAACCCATTCCACTACCTGTGCTGCGAACTAATCCACCAACAAAAATCAAAAAGAAGACAGAGGCGATTGTAAGTATTCCAAACCGTCTAAACCTTCTTTCTGATTTTGATTGATTTTCTATCATTTTACTTAGCAGGGCTAAATATTACGATTATGTTTTTTTAAGCTTCTTTGGTTTCTACCAATGGCATGGTAGTATTTTTCAAATCAAAATGAACTGGTTTTGGTTCATCCAAAGGATCATTTTGATCTGCATCAGGAACGTTTTGTGGTATGAAATCCAACTCCGCACCTGGTTTGCTGTAATCATATGGCCAGCGGTATACATAAGGGATATCACCAGGCCAGTTACCATGTAAGTGTTCAACCGGAGTAGTCCACTCTAATGTATTTGAGTTCCATGGGTTTTGAGGAGCACGTTTGCCTCTGTAAATACTTCCGAAGAAGTTTACCAAGAACAAAATTTGTGCTGCACCACCAATAATAGCTGCAATAGTTACAAATTGGTTCATATCAATAAATACATCAAACTGATCGTATGCAGTATTTGCATAATATCTGCGAGGTACACCAGCCAAGCCCATAAAGTGCATAGGGAAGAATACGCAGTATGCAGAAATTAATGTTAACCAAAAATGTAAGTAGCCTAATGTATTGTTCATCATTCGGCCGAACATTTTAGGATACCAATGGTAAATACCACTCATCATACCAAAAATAGCGGCACTACCCATTACTAAGTGGAAGTGAGCAACTACGAAGTATGTATCGTGTAAGTTGATATCTAAGGCAGCGTTACCTAAGTAAATACCAGTTAAACCACCCGAGATAAAGAATGAAACTAGACCAATTGCGAACATCATAGCTGGTGTTAACTGCAAGTTACCTTTCCATAAGGTTGCCATGTAGTTAAAGGTTTTTACTGCAGAAGGCACCGCAATGATTAATGTACCCAACATAAATACCGAACCTAAGAACGGATTCATACCGGTAACGAACATATGGTGACCCCAAACAATAAACGATAGGAATGCAATAGCTAAGATAGAACCAATCATTGCACGGTAACCAAAAATAGGTTTACGTGAATTGGTTGCAATAACTTCAGAAGTGATACCTAAAGCAGGTAACAAGATGATATAAACTTCAGGGTGACCTAAGAACCAGAATAAATGTTGGTATAAAACGGGGCTACCACCAACGCGCTCAATACCACCGGCTAATTCAGCAACAATTTCGTTTAAGTAGAAACTTGTACCAAAACTACGGTCGAAAATCAATAATAAACCGGCACCTAATAAAACAGGGAATGATAACAAACCTAGAACTGCTGTAATTAAAAAAGCCCAAATTGTTAAAGGTAAGCGAGTCATTTTCATACCTTTTGTACGCATGTTAAGTACTGTAGTAATATAATTGATACCACCCAATAATGAAGATGCGATAAAAAGTATAATTGCAACTAACCACAATGTCATACCAGTACCAGAGCCTGGAATTGCTTTTGGCAAAGCAGATAATGGAGGATAAACTGTCCAACCTGCAGAAGCCGGTCCACCATCAACAAATAATGATGAAAGTAAAACAACTGAAGACAAGAAGAAGAACCAGTATGAAAGCATGTTCATGAAAGGCGAAGCCATATCACGAGCACCTACTTGCAATGGAATTAATAAATTCGAGAAAGTTCCACTTAATCCTGCAGTTAAAACGTAAAACACCATGATGGTACCATGAATGGTAATCAAGGCTAAGTAAAAGTTAGGATCTAATTTACCATCTTTTCCCCATTGGCCAATAATGCTTTCCAAGAATGGAAATTTCATGTCTGGGTAAGCCAATTGTAAACGGAAAATTAATGACATTGACATACCAATTACACCCATAATGATACCTGTGATTAGGAATTGCTTCGCAATCATTTTGTGGTCCATCGAGAAGATGTACTTGCTAATAAATGTTTCGTGGTGATGGCCATGATCATGAGCGTCATGGTGTGCTCCATCTGTGTGTGCTGTGTGCGTGCTCATATACTTTAGTTAGTCGTAATTTTTGTTAAATAATAAAGAATTAATTGGCTGCTTTTGTTTCAGAAGTTGTTTCAACTTGTGCAGTTGCCTGAGCAGCAGGTGCAGTTTTATTAACCAATTTTGGCTGTTGAGCTAACCATTTTTTGAATTCTTCCTTGGTATGAACCACAACCTTCATTTTCATGCGGTAATGTGCGCTTCCACAAATTTTGTTACATAAAATAGCGTAATCAAATTTAGGGTCGTTTAATTTTTGGCGCATTTCAGCGGTGGTTAAAGATGGTGTAAATCCAAACTGAGTTGGTAAACCAGGAACCACGTTCATTTGTACACGGAAGTGTGGTAAATATGCCGAGTGAATAACATCTTTAGCACGGAATTTCAACATTACCGGTTCTCCAACTGCTAAGTGTAATTCGTTAGTGATAATATCATCTTGTGCCTTTACATCGTTGGTATCAACGCCTAGTGCATTGATTACACCAATTTGACGGAAATCATGCTTTCCTAATTGATTATCTTCACCAGCGTAGCGTGCATTCCAAGCAAACTGGTAACCGTATACCTCTATAACTTTCGCCTCAGGGTTTTTGTCTCCTGTAATTTCAGTCCAAGTTTTTAAACCTCTTACTACTAATATAGTTAATACAATCGCAGGAATTACAGTCCATACCAACTCAATTTTATGGTTATCAGGATAGAATAAAGCTCTGCGTTTAGCATTGTGTTTGTATTTGTAAGCGTACCAGAATAATAATCCTTGGGTGATGAAGAATACTATACCAGTAATAATTAAAGTTATCATGAACATGCTATCGTATTCAGCACCGTGGGCAGATGCAGGTGTTTGGTTGAACACAGTTAATTTACCATGCTCCCAAATTTCCCAGGCAGATGCAACAATACCAACAATACCAAACGCTAATAAAAGTTTAGCATTGATACCATTCCAGTTGATGATTTTTTTACCTTGAATTTCCCCAACTTTAGCTAAAATATCAAGTACTAAAACAATAACCATCACCAATAAAACCAAGATGATAATGATTAACCAATTAATACTTGTTTTAAGAGAATCACTCACTTCAGAAGAAGCAGTAGTTGTTGCGGCAGCATCAGAAGAAGCAGTAGCAGCAGGTGCTACAGATGCTTGCGCAGGAGCCTCACTCTCTTTTTTAATGTAAGCGATAATAGATTTAATTTCATTGTCACTTAAGTTTTCAAACGAAGTCATTACAGACTCGTTGTTTTCTTTGTAAACGGCAACAGCCTCTGCATCGCCACTTTTAACAAGTGCTTGAGAGTTTTTAATCCATTTAATTAACCAAGCTTCTTTGCGTTTGGTGTGAACATTTTTTAGGGCTGGGCCAACTACCTTTTCATTAATGGCGTGGCATGATGTACAGTTTGCGTTGTAAAGTTTCTCACCCTCTTCGGCACTTTGAGCAAAAGCAGCTGTTAAAGATAAGCTGAATAATGCTGTTACAAGTACAAGCGATTTTAAAACGGAAGTAACAATTTTCATTTTGCGTGTATTAGAAAATAAAATTTTTGTCAATTTTTTCAGATTGCGAATGTATAGTATTTTTAAATCTGTCACTAATATAAATCACAAATTTTTAAGTTTTTTAGAAGCGTTCCAAACACGTTTCGTAACTTGTTGTGATTAAAATATTTGCAACTACTTTTTAGGTTGTGGAATAGGTTTGTTGGTGGGCATTGCAGGTGTTTTTGTGCCTTTTGAAGGTACATTTTTAACACTGTCGGCACTCATTGTATTGTTTTTTGAAGAAACATTGATCGGTGTCAATGAAATTTTGCTTGCATAAACACGTAAGCCATATTCTGTGCTATTGCGTAACATAAATGCAGCAAGTATTTGTTGGTTGGTTTTACCAAACATCACATTTCTTGCAATACTACCGCTAAAATCAATACTGTTAATTAGCTTACCTGTGGCTAATTCCCATACTTTAATGCTACCATCGTTACAACCTGTGGTTACATATTGGTTATCATCACTTATGCTAACTGTTGTAACTTTCCAGCATTCAACTGGTAATATTCTTACTTGTTTACCGGTTGTTAAATCCCACACTCTGGCTGTTTTATCGTTAGATCCGCTTACCAAAAACTTTCCATCACGTGTAATGGCAATATCGTTTACGGCATCAGTATGTCCATCAAGTGTTTTGATTACTTTGTTTGATAACATGTGATACAACTTAATTTTAGGTTCAGCTCCTGCAACGTATACAAATTTGATATCGTTAGTTGGAGCAATGGCGTTGATGGCTTGTCCGTGAGAGATGGTTTTAATTTGCTTACCTGATAAAACATCCCACACTATCATTGTTTTATCATCTGATCCTGAATATAAATAACGACCTCTAGGGTCAAATGTTAAGCAGTTAATTTTATCTTTATGTGCTTCAAATCTGCGGCTCTGGCGCCATAACGAATCCCACAGTACAATTACACGGTCTTCGCTACCACTGGCCAATAATTTCCCATTGGTGTTGAAAGAAACTACATTAACAGGGCCCATGTGTCCGTTTAATGTTTTAAATAATGCAAACGGGCTGTCGGCTTTGTAAATGTTTATTTTGTGATCAAAAGAACCTGTAGCGATGTAACCTTGCGCTGAAAGTGATACCGCATCAACATCGTTGCTATGCCCGCCTAAAACGGCAATTGGTTCGGTTGGAGATTGGGCAAATAGGGGTAAAGTAATACTTGTTAATACATAAAATAAGATTCGCTTCATAACGCCAAATTTTATGATTTACGGCCAAAAAGAGGCTGTTTAATACCATTTAGATATTAACAAAAAGGTCACATTGGAAATGCGTTTTAGTCTAATTGTTTGATTTAGTGTTGTTAGTAAGCAGTGGGTGCAACGAAATTTTACAAATTGCTGTTCCAAATTTGCCAAGCTTTTTCTGCTTGTAACTTTAGCATAGGTAAACCATTTTGAGTAATAGCACCATTTTCTCTTGCTTGTTTTAAAAATAAAGTTTCCTCGGGTAAATAAATTAAATCGTAAACCAAGTGTAAATTAGTAATGTAATTGTAAGGTATGGGCGGACAATCATCAACCATTTGGTGCATACCAAGTGGCGTACAATTAATGATGATTTGATGTGAGCGCATGTATGATTTATCGATCTCTTGGTACAACAAACCTTCATCAGCATTTCTACTTACTTGTGTGTATTTAATACCAAGTTTGTTCATTACATAAATAACTGCTTTTGATGCACCACCTGTACCCAAAATCAGTGCGCTTTGATGCCATGGTTTTAGTAAGGGTAAAATGCTTTTTTCAAAACCAAACACATCGGTGTTGTATCCCACCAAACCATCAGGTGTAAATTTTATGGTATTTACGGCACCGGCTTTTTGAGCCACCACATCTAAGTGTTTGAGAAAAGGAATGATTTTTTGTTTGTATGGGATGGTTACGTTTAAGCCTACTAAATCGGGATAGGTTTTAATCAGCTCAGGGAAATCTTCAATACTTTCCAATACAAAGTTTTGGTAAACGGCATCGAGGCTTTCCTCGGCAAACTTTTGGTTAAAGTAATTAGCCGAAAAACTATTTTTTAAAGGAAATCCAATCAAGCCAAATCTTTGCATATGCTATTTTGCTTTACGGTAAAATATAATTTCAACCCTGCGGTTTTGCGCTTTGTTTTTTTGTGTTTGATTATTGGCCAAAGGTTCGTTACTGCCCTTACCAATAGCAACATATTTGGAGCATCTTAAGTTTGCCTGCTCAAATAATTGAGCCAAATATAGGGCTCTGTTATATGAAAGCAGCTGATTACTGTCAGCATTTCCGGTATTGTCGGTATGACCAATTACCACAATACTATCAAATGAAAATCGACTTAAACTATCAATTAACTTTTTGGTTTTAAGTTGTTCTTGTTGATTTAATTCGGATTTGTTACTCGCGAAATTAAATCTGTAAGTACGGGTAATCGCCTCATATTTTTTGGGTTTGGTTGATAGGCTGCGTAACGAGTATGCCTCAAGTAACACCCCGCTATCATACTCGCAATCTTCTAAATCAACCACCATAATTTTTAAGCGATAGGGCTTACCTTTTGCCACGCGTGTACCCGCATACATGGGTTTTAAAAAACCATCAAACTCTAATGCATTGTAGTAAGATGAAGAAGGATTGGTATTGTCAATATAAAATTCAGGATATTTAAGGTGATTAACATTGTTTACGTTAATCATTTTTTTGTTGGGCAGTATGGCTAAATTTTTAGGTTTAGTTTTAATGAATAAAGGCTGCAACAACAATTGAAACATATCATTAAATTCTTTACCAACAAACTCGGGATACTCTTCGCTTCCAAACACAAACGCAAAACAAAGGCTATCACTTTCCGGAATAAAATCTATTTCTAAAACTGCGCCATCGCACTGGTTGGCTTTGGTTAATAAGTCTTCATCAAAAAAGAAATGATCGGCAAAATTAGCACCTGCATTTGGACGTGAATTGTTGCCTGCAATCAATTCAACACGCCCTGTGCTTAAAACCAAACCTTTGCTAAAACCTGTTAAACGGTTGTTATCAATAAATGATCCAATGGCTTCGGCATGACCTTTATATCTTACTTTGGTAATTTGAACACCATCACCTAAAAAGTAGTTTTTAACCAATGCATTTACCTTTTTTACATCGCCCAACTCACTTACCTTAATCTGTGCCGAGACAGTTAAAGCAAACAAGACAAACCATATTAATAGTGGTGTTTTTTGCACTAGATAAAATTGAAGCAAGTATTAAACTTACTTTTTTGAAAACTATTTTTCTATAAACTTTGGTACGCGGAAATAGTCACTGTCTTTGGCTGGCGCATTTTTCAATGCTTCTTCTTTGGTTATGGGTTGATGAACCTCATCGGCACGTAACACATTAACTTCATCTGTCATAAAGATTAATGGTTCCACATGGTCAGTATTCAACTCATTCAACTTCTCGAAAAATCCGGTAATTTTACTCAAATCACCTTTTAGTTTTTCTTTTTCCTCGGCAGTAAATTCTAACTTAGCAAGGTCTGCCAGTTTATCAATCATTTCATTGTTTATGTCCATACTCTGCTAATTTATTTGCAATAATATCATGTACCTGTTGTTTAAGTGCAGGTAAGTCTTCAAGTGTTAATCCTTCTGTGCTAATAGGTTGGTGTACGTATTGTAGTACTCGTCCCGGTCTGAATCTGAACTTACCGTTATCAGGTAATATTTTCCAGTTATTAATAATAGTTACAGGCAAAATGGGTGTTTGTGTTTCGATAGCCAACTTAAATGCACCATCTTTAAACCTTCCTAATTTAGGTGTATGCCCGGGTATCGTTCCTTCGGGGAAAATAACAATACTACGTTTCTCTTTTTTTAATTGATCGACCGCACGTTGGTAAGCTTTTGCGGCATGACGAGGGTTTTTGCGATCAACTGCAATATCAATGGTTCTGAAAAAAATACCAAAAACAGGAACGTGTGCCAACTCAATTTTAGCCATAAAGTTAAAGTTGATTTTTAGCTTTACGGTAAGCGTTACTATATCTAATTTACTGGTATGGTTAGGCGCTATAACGTATGCTTTGCCTTTATGTTTAAAGCGTTTTTCTTCAATTTGTTTAACAAAAATAGCCCCGCAAAAAAACAGCCAATGCCCCCAAACTTTGCGCAAAAAGTGGCCATAGCTGTACCATTTAGGGTTGCTTAATGTAATAGCAAAACCGGGATATAATACAATAAACCCAATTGCTGTCATCAACCCAAAATAAATGGCCAGAACAAATTTTATAGCTTCAAGTATTGCTCTCAAATTGTGTGTTTAGTTAGATGTGATTTAGGTAAGTTAATCAATTGCAATTAGCGACCCCAAGTATCAGGGCTTTTTCTCCACTCTGCCAATACATTCATTTGTTCGGGTTGAATTAAGTTTTTGCTTGCAGCAACCTCTACCAAAACATTGTAATTGCTTAACGAGAAATAAGGACATTTTGCTTCATCAAAAGCTAATTTTGCAGCATCAAAACCATAAGTAAAAATAGATACCATTCCTAAAACCTCGCAACCAAACTCGCGTAATGATTGAACGGCTTGCAAGCTGCTTTTTCCGGTTGATACCAAATCTTCAACCACCACAACTTTTTGTCCGGGTTTAATATCACCTTCAACTTGTTTGCCCATACCATGTTTTTTGGCTTCAGAGCGCACATAACCAAAAGGTAAATTAATTTCATCTGCTACTAATGCGCCCGGAGCAATACCCGCTGTGGCAACACCAATAATGGCTTGTGCTTCCGGAAATTCGCTTTTAACGAATTCGCCTAAAGATGTTTTAATAAAATTACGGACATGTGGGTGAGATAACGATAAACGGTTATCACTATATATAGGCGATTTCCATCCGCTGGTCCAGGTAAATGGGGCATCTGGACTTAACTTAATCGCGTTAATTTCTAATAAATATTCCGCTATCTTCGCGGCTGTACTATCAATTTGTTGCATCACGCAAATGTATAAAATTTTCATTAACGATAAACCTTTCCTTATTACATCATTGGATATTAAGGATGTGCGCTATAAAAGTTGCACCAGAGTTACCTACGACCCAACAAAAACTGCACGCTATTTAAAGGATTGTGAGGCAAAAAAGCATACAGGTTATGTTTTAATTACCGATGATGAAGAGTTTGCTTTTTTAGATGTGTGTACGCATGTTGGTGTTGTTGAAGCAGCCGGTGGCGTTGTATTTAACGACAAAAACGAGGTGTTGCTGATAAAAAGATTAGGTAAATGGGATTTGCCAAAAGGTAAAATGGAGGGCGAGGAGCTGCCCGAAGAAAGTGCTGTGCGCGAAGTAATGGAAGAGTGTGGTATAGATGGATTATCGATTATTGAAAAGTTACCCAACACTTACCATATATATAAAATGCATAATTTTAATTTCTTAAAAATTACGCATTGGTACAAAATGAAAACTGATTTTGATAAACCTTTAACACCACAAACTGAAGAAAGCATAACTGATGTGAAATGGATACCGTGGGACAGCGTTAATCCAGATACTTTAGATACTTACATTTCTATTGCAGAGTTGTTAAAAGAAGTAAAATAAAGTTGAACTAATTAAAATATAAACGCCACTTCAAGCAAATGAAGTGGCGTTGGTTTTTTGTGTTGTTATCTGTGTTTGTTAAGCTGCTTGTCCTGCATATTTTAAATGCAAGATATGTGAGCGAACAGCTTTGTACAATGAAGGAAACTCTTTGTACTCGATGTTAAACTCTTTGCATGTTTGCTTTACAATTTTATTGATTTCCGGGTAGTGAACGTGGCTTATTCTTGGGAACAAATGATGCTCAACCTGAAAGTTTAAGCCACCAACTAACCAGCTAATTATTTTGTTGTTTGTTGCAAAATTAGCGGTAGTATTAATTTGGTGTTTTGCCCATTCGGTTTCAATTTTCATGGTATCGCTTGTTGGTGTAACAAACTCAGTTTCTTGAACCACGTGTGCCAATTGAAATACCACAGAAATAATAATACCTGCCGAGAAGCACATGGTTAAGTATCCCACAATTGTTGGTATCACACCTACAAAATAAAATGGCACTACAATAAAAAAGAAAACATAAAGTACTTTGCTAATCCAAAAGTTAAAATGCTCAGGCAAATCCATTTTGCGCATTTTGGTATGGTGAGCAATTTTACCGGTAAAGTATTTGTTAAAGTCGTTTAAGAAAACCCAGAACAAATAAGTTAAACCGTATAAAAACAAACCATAATAGTGCTGAAAACGGTGGTACCAGCTTTTAGGTTGGTTTGAGTGTACACGAATAAAAGGTTCAATGTCGATATCATCATCCAAGCCTTCTACATTTGTGTAGCTGTGGTGATTGATGTTGTGTTTTTGACTCCATAAATAAACATTACCGCCTAGTACATTTAAACTAAAGCCCATAAAACTGTTCACCCATTTGCGAGAAGAGTAACTTCCATGCGCACCATCGTGCATTACATTAAAGCCAATTGCAGCTACATTTAAGCCCATGATTAGGCAAATAGCCAAACTTAATAAGTTAGATTCAGGGGTAAGGAAAACCAGCCACAAATAAGATGCAACTAGTGTTAGTGATAGGATTACTGTTTTTGAGTAGAGTTTAAAATTACCGGTGGCTTTTAAGTTGTTTTCTTGGAAATAGGCGTCAACCCTTTGTTTTAATGCATTAAAAAAAAACGGGTCACTGTTGTTAAACTTAATTTTCGACATTTATTTTATTTAAAAATACGAAACAAATGTATGTGTTCGCAACCGTAAATTTTAATATGTGATTAAGATTTATGTCACTTAGTTATCTACAATTTTCCCATAATAGTAATTAATTACACTTACATGATACTATATTCGCACACTTGGTTTTTGTTTAGCACAAGTTAAACAACCTAGGGAATGCAGTGAAAGTCTGCAACAGTACCCGCTGCTGTAAGTGTAGAAAAAGGGTTTTACATGTTTTACCACTGTGAGTTTATGTCATGGGAAGGTTTGTAAAATTTTACACAAGTCAGAAGACCTGCCAAGGAATTTAATGGTTAAACTTTCGGGAATAAAAGTGATAACTACATTTCATGCCTTTGCATGCATTGTGCTTATCTGTTGTTTCCATTTATTTTTAGTTCAATGAAAAATATTATTTCAACATCGCTTATGCTTTGTATGTTTGGTTTAAACGCATTTGCGCAATTTGCACCACAAGCTGGTGTTGCTGGCACTACAGCTATTTACAAAGATAGCAGCGCTTTTGTGGCATGGGCTATTGGAGGAACAATAAACAGGGGTTGGCAAGATGTATCTGATACTACTTTGGGTAAAGCACAAGTGGGTGATGAAACATACATTCCCGGGCCTGCTGGTAACGGAATAGTAAGTTTGGGCGATGGTGGAGAGGCCATCATTACTTTTGCAAAACCAATTAAAAACGGTGTTGGGTTTGATTTCGCTGTTTTTGAAAATGGATTTATTGATCAAACATTAAAACCCGGTACTGCTTTTTTAGAGCTTGCATTTGTTGAAGTAAGCAGTGATGGCATAAATTATTTCAGGTTTCCTTCAACCTGTTTAAATGATACCACAACACAAATAGATTCATATGAGGGTATTGATGCCACCAAATTAAATAATTTAGCCGGTAAATACATTGCAAACTATGGTACTCCGTTTGATTTGGATGAGTTGAAAAATACTCCGGGTTTAGATGTGATGAACATTACCCATGTTAAAATTATTGATGTAGTTGGATCGGTAAGTAATAAGTATGCAACCCGCGATAGTTATGGTAACAAAGTGAATGATCCTTGGCCTACGCCATTCTCTCAAAGTGGATTTGATTTGGATGCTGTTGGTGTAATTCATCAAAACAACAATGTGGGTTTTACAGATGTAACAGCAAATCAAATTCAATTAAATGTATATCCTAATCCTGCTTCAACCCAAACCAATATTAGCATAAATATTGATGGTGTGAATGAAGCTACAGTTGATGTGTTTTCTCAATTAGGCAAGTTGGTAAAAACATCGAACATAAACAACGCAATACAAATTGATGAGCCTGGTATTTATTACTTGCAGGTAAAACAAAATCAAAGTTTGTACACACAAAAAATTACGGTGTTTTAATGAACGGTGATGTTAAAAAATGTGAGCTGTGTAAGCAAGATTTTGTGTGCAATCCGTACAATGTTAGTAATTGCCAATGCTCACAAATCGTATTGCGCAGTGAGGCGCGTCAATATATCAAAACACACTTTGCAGATTGTTTGTGTTTAAATTGTTTGAAAAAAATAAATGATGAGATAGGGATGAATACTCAGTTTTTACCGCAGAGGTAAAGGAGTTTTTCACAGAGGTAAAGAAGAGATTTGGTTAGTAGCTAATTTGAGTAAATGAGATTGCTTCGCAATTTTCGAAGGTTGATTATGGTTTGAAGTATATCTGCCCCAATGCCGAAGGCGTTGTTCTGTGTACCTCAAAATCTGAAATTGACTATGCTCAAATCTTCCAAAGACATTGCAAAGTATCTCTGCGATAAAATTTGATGATTAATATCGAAACAAAAATTGGAGTCAAGCATGAATAAAATTATATATCTCTTAGGGTTGATGTCAATGTCGTTATCTGCCTGTAAAAACACGGTTGACGATGCCTCAAACACATTATTGGTTAATCCGAAACAGGTGTACCTAAAAACAGGAGATAGTGTTCTATTCACCATCACCAACGCAACAATAAATACAGTTATCAGCCTTCAACCCACTATAGGTGAGTTTAAATCGGGTAATTGGTATGTTGCCCCATCAAGTATTGCAACAGATTCAACCCAAATAAATATAAAGGTTACAGATGATGCGAGGCAAGCAACAGCAATAATAACGCTTGTTAAATCTGATGTAAACGATACCATTATTTCGTTTAACAAAACTATTTTACCCTTGATGGTTGCCAATTGTAATTTTCAATTTTGTCATGGCAATGGCTCACGTGCAGGCAAAGTAGAGTTAAGCAGTTACGATAGTGTAATGAAATCGGTAATGGCTTTTAAACCTAATAACAGTTTACTATACACCAGTTTGTTAAAATCAGATCCACTCCGTAGAATGCCGCCTGCTGGTCCTTTACATGCCTATAAAATTAATTACATCAAAAAGTGGATTGAGCAAGGCGCTTTAAATAATTAGTTTTATTGGTGTTAAATCATTGATTAAATGGTATACGTATGGCTAACTTCGCATATGGTAATTATTTTAGTTTTATGATGAAAAAAATAGTTTTTGGTTTGATGATGATGGCTGTGTTTGCATGCAGTAGCCCTGTTGTAGAAGAGAAAATCGACATCAAAGTTTTAGAAAAAGAAGTAATGGAAATTCATGATGAAGTGATGCCTCGCATGAGTGAAGTGGTGTTTTTAACTGATGCTATTGACAGTATAATACAACAAGAAAAAGACTCCATTAAGTTGCAAGAACTTGGGTTGATTAGAGAGTCGTTGGTAAAATCGGATAAAGACATGATGCATTGGATGCGTAGCTACGAATCGCCTGCTCAGCCTTATGATAGTGCCTCTTTAAACTACATCAATAAAGAAAAAGAAAAGGTAATTAAACTGAGGGCTTTAATTTTAAAATCGATAGCAGATGCCAATACTGCATTACAAAACAAAAAATAACACCATGAAATTAAATATAAAAAGTGCTGCGCTAATAGCTACTGCAAGTTTATTGGCTGCATGCAATTCATCAACTCAAAATACATTGCCCATATTAGGTAACCGTGTGGCCGAAGAAAAAATGGTAGATGGGAAATTGGTGGTTGATACCATATATCAAACTGTACCTGTATTTAGTTTACTAAATCAGGATAGCGTATTGGTGACTAATGAAACCGTAAAAGGAAAAATTTATGTAGCTGATTTTTTCTTTACCAGTTGCCCTACTATTTGCCCTGTTATGAAAAAAGAAATGATAAGGGTTTACGAAAAATTTAAAGGGAATCATCAAGTTGTTATTTTATCGCACACCATAGATCCTGACTACGATACATTGCCGCTATTGCGCGATTACGCCAATCGTTTAGGTTCTGATGGCAAGCAGTGGATGTTTTTATGGGGCGAAAGAAAACAAGTTTACGAGTTAGCCGAAAAAGGTTATTATGCATCGGCAGCTGTTGATAGTACCGAACCGGGTGGCTTTATTCATAGCGGTGGTTTTATTTTGGTTGATAAACAACAGCGTGTAAGGGGTATTTATGATGGTACATCTGCAACTGATGTAGATAAGCTGATGGTGGACATGGATATACTTTTAAAAGAACAATGAGAGTTGTTATCACATTAATCGTTTTGGCGTTTTTTGCTGCATGTATGGAGGCTCCAAATGTAAACATGCAGCAAGTGGCACACGGACAACAATTGTACGAAACGCATTGTGCCAATTGCCATCAGTTGGATGGTAAAGGTATAGCGCGTATTGTTCCTCCATTGTTAAATGCCGATTACATTGTTCAAAACAGAAACTTGTTGCCACAAATTATTCGTAATGGTATGCAACAACCCATTGTTGTTAATGGTGTAAGTTATCAGCAAAAAATGCCGGGTAATAACAAACTAACCGATGAAGAACTAACTGCTTTAATAAACTTTGTAGAGTTCAGGTTTGCCAAATCAACGCAGTTGTTGTCTATTGACAGCGTGAAGTTGTTACTGAAGAACTAAATTTTATTATGTATTTAGTTTTGCCACAGATTACACAAACTATAATGAGTTTTGGTTGATTTAAATAATTAACAATTAATCTGCGTAATCTGTGGCAAAAGATAGCAATGAAGTTTTATAAATAGGGCTAAAACGTAACCGATAAATTAACCGGATTTCCACCTCTTAACACTGTTGCTTGAACTTGTTGTCCTTTGCTGTGTTTTGATAATGCTTTCATATAATCCTGCATGTTGTTGATGGTAAACTCGCCTAATTGAATCAACACATCACCAGCTTGCATACCTGCTAGTATGGCAGGTTTACCTTCATTCACCGCATCAATTTTTACACCTTTACCTTCAAACGAATAATCGGGCATAATGCCTAACGTAACTTTAAAACTTACACGCGCTTGCTCAGGTTGTTTGGTTTTGGTAAACGGAATGTTTTCCGTCTCTGCCAGAGCAGATGCAATTTGTTGAATGAATTGTAATACCTCTACTTCACCAGTAAAATTAATCTTCTCAGTATCGTCAGTCGATTTGTGGTAATCGGTGTGCTGACCGGTAAAGAAATGTAATACCGGAATGTTTTTTAAATAAAATGAAGTTTGATCAGATGGACCTATGCCTGAAGAATCAAACCCCAAAGTTAAATTGGTTTTTGTGTTAGCAAAAATGTTGGTGTAAGCAGGACTAGTTCCAACACCAAATACCATTAATTTTTTTGTTGAATCATTTAATCTACCAATCATGTCCATGTTTATCATGGCGCTTATTTTACTCAAATCCATAGTTGGGTTATTGGTAAAATATTTGGAGCCAATTAAACCGTCTTCTTCAGCCGAATAACACATAAACAAAAAATTGCTTTTTTCTTTTATGCCGTTGTTTGCAAAGTAGTTGGCAAGTGCCAAAACACCTGCTGTTCCAGATGCATTATCATCAGCACCATTATGTATTAACTTTTTGTTTTTATCTAATGATGAACCATGTTCTCTAAAACCAAGATGGTCGAAATGTCCACCAATTACAATGGTTTTGGCCGCACCGTTATCTAAAAATCCAATTACGTTCGAGCCATTTTTTGCCTCGCCTGTAGCCACGGTATCGTGTGGTGATTTTTTAGTTTTATAGGTAAAAGGTTGCGCGTAACCTTCCGTTCCCATTGGTTTTAAACCGTAACTTTTAAATTGCTTATTGATGTATTTAATGGCTAATTTTTCGCCTTTTGTACCAGGTTCTCTGCCTTGCAATTTATCATCAGCTAAATAAGAGATGTGTGGTTTTATTACATCTACCGTAATGTTTTGTGCAATACTTGCACCTGCAAACGATAGTAATAAAGTGGCTAAGCCTAATTTTAAACGCATAATTTGTTTGTTATAATTTCAATACTAATCAACCCACTCTGCAATAAATAAATTGGTATCGCGTGTGCCACCGTTGTTGCGGTTTGATGAGAATACCAATTTTTTACCATCAGGTGAAAACATAGGA
Organism: uncultured Chitinophaga sp.; assembly: GCA_964603255.1. Taxonomy (GTDB): domain Bacteria; phylum Bacteroidota; class Bacteroidia; order UKL13-3; family UKL13-3; genus UBA6183. Next base: position 8,142 of record CAZRVA010000029.1, on the reverse strand, counting down.
AACGCATTAAACATACTTTCGTTGGTAATACGTTCCAAGTTTGTTCCGTCAATATTAATCATGTATAACTGAAAATCATAACCACGCTCTGAATGATGATTGCTTGAGAATAAAATTTTCTGCCCACTTGGATGGAAAAACGGAGCCCAATTGGCCTTACCTAAATTGGTAACTTGCTTTAAATTTGAACCGTCAACGTTGCATATATAAATTTCCATATTGGTAGGAGCAACCAAACCTTTAGCCAATAAATCTTTGTATTCTTTTATTTCTTCATCAGTTTTTGGACGTGATGCACGGAATACAATTTGTTTTCCATCTGGCGAAAAAAATGCACCACCATCATAACCTAAACCAAAAGTAATTTGCTTCTGATTTTTGCCATCAATATCCATGGTCCACAATTCTAAATCGCCACTGCGGGTTGATGTAAATACTACTTTTTTACCATCAGGAGATACGGTTGCTTCTGCATCATAACCCGGTGCATTTGTTAATTGTTGGGTGATTTTGCCATTTAAATCGGCAACAAAAATGTCGTACTCGGGGTAAATAGCCCATAAGTATTTTCCACCGTGTGGCACATCAGGCGGACATTCTTTGCCACCTAAATGGGTTGATGCGTATAAAATATGTTTGTTGTCTTTTAAATAATAACTGCAAGTTGTTCTTCCTTCGCCTGTGCTAATTTGTGTTGGTTTGTAGGTAGTATCTGTTGATGCTTTTGTAATATCCATATCAAAAATTTGATCGCACTTTACACCCCAAGCTTTGTTGTTGCTTTGGAAAGTTAACTTCTTACTATCATAACTCCAGTATGCTTCTGCATTATCACCACCAAAAGTTAATTGCTTTAAGTTTTTAAAATGTTTCTCGTTGGTTTGAGCTTGTAACGCAAAACTACTAGTAATTAATGCAGCTGCAATTAGTTGAATTCTCATGTCTGTTTGTATTAGTTTATTATGTGAAATTATAAGCGCTGATAAGCCATTTTTGGAACTCCTTTTGCTCCATTTTCATCGTAAAAATCAAGGAAACGAATTTTGTAGTAATAACCATCTGCTGTTTTTACCACAAATATTTTGTTCATGTTCACCAAATATTTTCCCGATCCATTCAGGTCGAAATATTTCCAATCGTAACCAATTTCGTCTTGCTTTTTGGTTAACAAAAGTTGCTGTGCTTTTATAATATCCAACTCTTCAAAAGGTATAGTGGTGGTTTGCGCAACTGTTAAATAGCGTGTGTTTATAAATGCTCCATTTACTTGGTAAGGTGTAATGGGTGTCATGTTGTAATATACATAACGGTAACGGGTAAATACCAAATCCCATTCGGTTGAGTTGGGTTCGTAATCAACTACCTCATATAATTCAATATTAAAGTAAGTGTAGTTTTTTCGATAATCTTTTTTGATGGTGAATGTATTTCCTGTTACATCATTTAAACCACCCAATTTAAAACTATACGAGCTATCGGTTACCGCAAGCATTTGTATTTTGTGGTAACGCGGGTTGTTTTGTTTGCCGATATCAACAATATATATTAGTTGTTTTGAAGTACGGTTGCTGTTAAAACAATTTCCAAATGCGGTGCTGTCTAAATTACCATTCGGGTTATCCCAAGTCCATTCATCAGGTGCCGTTTGATTTTTGCTAAAATCAGTATCGGTTGTGGCATGCACTTGCACTTCTTTGCCACCATTAATGATGATGTGTTGCGCGTTGCTGTCTGATGCAAATGCAATATCCCACAATTGTAAATAACGTTGCGAAATATTACCCGTGCTTAAATGCAAGTATGTGGTGTTTTCGTATGTTTCGCCCATACTAAACGAGGTGATTTTTTCGCTACCCGGTGCAGGTAAAGTCCATAGTTTTTCTTCCTTTTCGCAAGCAGCAAAAAGTGTAGAAAGTAATGTAATTACAAAAATGTGTTTACTATTTTTCAAGGTTAATACGTAATGAAGTGAACATAAATCTACCCATGGCCATTGGCATGCTTCCTGCGCCTGCACTGTGTGTCGATGAAGTAGTGTTGAATGAAATATTGGTTACGTTTAGTAGGTTTTTTACGCCTACTGTCAACTTTATTCTGTTTTTATACAGCGATTTGGTAACACTTGCATCCATCATGCTGTAGGCTTCAACAAAAGTTTGATACACTTGATTGTTGTCATCTAAAGCAAAACCCGGCAATCTACCGTTGTATTTGTAAAATAAGTTAAAATCGGTTCTGGCTCTTTTAATGGTGTAAGTAACATTAGCACGGTATTCATTGGCGTATGAATATTCTTTTAAATCTTGTGTTTTACTTAATTGATTGTAGCGTGCAATGCGTCCATAACCAAGGGTAAGCTTTAATAATTTGTATTGAATATCATTGTTAAAATTCAAACCAAATGTGCGGTATGTATCTATGTTTACGTAGCTGTAGGTTTGGGTTGATGCATCAACAATGGCTAAACTTATTAAATCGTTTATGGCATTGTAAAAGCCCGATAGCTCTGATTTTACAAGCCATGTGGTGTATTGTTTTTTATATTGAAACCCTAAGTTGTAATTGTTTGATGTTTCTGCTTTAAGGTTGGTATTGCCCTTTATGTTGTGATTCACATCTACAAAAAACAAACTCAATTCTTTTAATGATGGCGCTCTAAATCCTTGTGCATACGATGCCCTAATGGAAATATCTTCTGTAACATCATATTTTACATTAAAGCTTGGTATTACAGGCGCACCATAAGATGTGTTGTAAATAAAACGAATTCCCGGACGAAGATTTAACCTAGAAGTAGCTTTTAAATCGGCAATATAAAACACTGCATAATCGCCAATAAAATTACTACCGTTTGCTAAACGTTTTCCAGATCCGTTTTCTAAATTCACATCATAACCCATTTGCGAGTTAAACCTACTTTGTCGTTTGGTAGTGTATGTTCCGCGCAAGGTTACCAGGTTAAAAGTGGTGGTATCATGGTCTTCGCTGTTGGGTGTTAACTGTTCGGTTCCGGTAACTAAATTTTTGATGTAAGCATTCTTGGTACGACCAAATAACGCATACGAATTGATGAGGTTTAAAGTGGCTTTGTTTTTAAAATAAACATCCGAGTATACAGCCAAATTTATACGTGTGGTTTTAAAATAATCATCAAAACCATTAATAGAGTAGGGGGTTATAGTTGGGTTGTTTCGTGCCGTGATTTTCTCGTTAAAGTACCTTGCATTAAATCGGTGACTATGTGTTTTAAATTTGTAATTAACACTCAACTCACCATAATATTGTTCACGTGGTTTCCATTGTTTCCACCTGATATTTTCACTTTCTTTGGCTGAATAACCATCAAAAAAGTTTCTACCACCTGAAGCTGCTAGTTGCCATGCTTTATACCTAAATCCGGTGTTGGCATCTATGTTGTAAGTTCCAACAGATTCGTAATAGGTGTTTATGTTTAAGTTATACTGTTTGGCTTGTGGCTTTTTCGAAATCAGGTTAATTACACCGCCTAAAGCATCAGTTCCATAGATTACACTCATGGGGCCTTCAACTACTTCAATACGTTCAATATTATTCAAGTTTATTTGGCTGATATCAATGTTGCCATCCATTCTTCCAATTACAGGCACACCATCAATTAATATTTTTACGTTTTGTCCGCCAAGGCCCATCATGCTCATTTGCGTACCTAAAACACCATCTTGCGATAAACGAATATTTAACTCGTTACTCAATACATCTTTTAAGTTAACAGCGCCTTGCTGTTCAATACGCAGTCGGTCTATTACTTTAATTTTATAAACAGATTTATCTGTGGTTCCGGTTTCAAACTGTCCGGTTACTACTAGGTCTTTTAGGTTGGTATTGTTACTTTGAAGCGTGTAGGTTTTGGGTTGATGAGTATTTATTGTATCGTAAATACATACAAAGCCCACCTTGTTAATTTGCAACGCAACTTGGTAGTGTTGTGCAATAACTGCTATACCGTAGGTATTTGTTACCACAACTTTTTGTGGTTTTTTATCTGCTTGTGGTTGGTACACAATTACAGCATCCTCAACAGGCTCGCCTTTGGCATTGATTACCGTAATATGTTGCTGCCCGCTTGCCTTATTAGTAAAGGCAAGCATGGCAACTAACATAACCACAATTATGAAAAATTTACTACGTAAATCCGATAACATGCTTTAAGTAATGCTTAATTACTCAACAATAATTTTTTGAATGCTTGTGCTGTTTCCGTTGGTTACTTGTAAGAAATAAATGCCTTTGTTTACATCATTTAAATTGATGTGATGTGCATTAAATCCAACGTTTTGTTGTGTTGTAATTTGTTTAACTAAACGCCCTGATAAATCAACTAAAGTAATATTGCTGTTGCTGTTTTCAGCATCAAACAAAATAGTAATGTTACTGCTTGCCGGATTAGGATAAACAGTTAAGTTTTTTACTTCATTGCCAATGGTTGAAACACCTGTAGCCGGGGTTAATTTTGTTTTGTTAAACACGGTGTTACCTGTGCTTGAACCTGCAAATTTTGTAAATACTAATTTCCAAAATGCACCATCTTTTGCTTTAACAAAATAGCATAAAGAATCAACCACATAAAATTGAAAAGTTTGGTTGTTTACTTGTTTCCAATCTGCTCCAATTACCGAAATGTTATCAGAAGTATCAGCAATAAAGTTGTTTAGAGTAGCATCTGCAACTGCAGTACCGCGTGCTTCTGCTGTAACTACACCTACGTTAGTTAAAATACCTGTTGATGCATAATAAACACTTTGTGCGGGTTGAAATGCTCTATAACGGGTTAATACAAAATCCCAAGTAGCGCTTGCAGGTTCTCTATCAATTACGGTGTTGTTAATTAACGAAACATAAGCAAAGTTTTTGCCGCTGTAATCTGATGATTTAATGGTTAACACTTGCTCGTTGCTGCCATCAAGATTAGCAAATGCAATTACCCAATTGCCTAACTTTTTACTTTTAATCCAAAGTTTTTTGTACAAAGTATTGCTGCCCGATTTTACTGTAGCTAAGTACAATCTGTTACCAGTAACGGCATGCGAAACTTGATCATATTCGCCCCACCCATAGTCAAACTGACCTGATGAATTTACGTTTAATGCACCTAACTCCCAGTTCTCGTCAGAGTTTTCCAATACTTCCCAAGTTTTGTATCCTGCAGTGTCAAAGTTGTTCCATTTGGTGGTGTCTTTACTTGGTTGCTCGTAAATTACAACAGAACCATCGCTACTACTGCTGGTGGTTACGTTGGTTCTTACTGCCACGTTAAATGCACCGATGCTTAATGCCAATTGCCACTCGTTATTGGCAGCCGATTTTACTACACCGTTTTTAAAACTATAGTAAACATTATTGCTGTAGGCAGCACCTGTTTGAATAGAATCGGTAATTGTTGATTGGGCAAAGGCGGTAAATGTTAATCCTAAAATGGATAATGAAAGTATAAGTTTTTTCATGATGAATTTATAAAATATGGGTGCGAATGTATAGCGAGATTTCGCTTCCGTATTTTCACATCATGTGGTGTGACAAAAGAATTACACAGATTACAATTTGATGACTAAAAACAAGTGGTTAGCGTTACAAATGCTGATTTTAGTCAGTGTTTACAAGGGTTTAGCCTTGTCGGTAATTTACCTCTTCGGGTAAATAAGGACTAGCATCACCACCGTTACGAATTAAATCGCGAACAACACTGCTGCTAATTGGAGTATATGCGGGGTCGCACATCAAGAAAATAGTTTCAATATTTGGCTTAACCAATTTGTTCATTTGGGCGATATTTTTTTCGTAATCAAAATCGCTCATGTTACGTAAACCTCTTAGTATGTATTGTGCACCAATTTCTTCGCAAAAAGCCACTGTTAAGCCTTCGTATGCTTGCACACGTACTTTGGGTTGATTTTTAAAAATATCTTTAATCCAATTTTCTCTTTGCTCAAGCGAAAATAAAGTACTTTTAGAACTATTATGACCAATGCCAATTACAATTTCATCGTACAAATGCATGGCGCGATCAATCAAATTGATGTGACCAATGGTAATGGGATCGAATGTGCCGGGGAACAGAGCAATACGTTTCATATGATTGTAATTGGTGAAGCGAATATGCAGAAAATTATCTAAACACCTGCACTAAAAAAACTAAAGCAAGATTGTCCGTAAATGCGCTTGTTTAAAAAGTTAGGTTCATTGTCTAAATCCAATGTGGTTTCATGTTCAACAATTAACCAACCTTTGGGGTTAAGCAGTTTACGTTCTGCAACTAATTTTGGTATTTGGTTGATATCGCGATGTGCATAAGGCGCATCGGCAAATATGATATCGTATGGAGTAAGGGCACTTTTTAAAAACGTAAACGCATCTTTTTTTACCACATCAATATTGTTTAATGTATGTTTTTGTTTCATGCTCTTAATAAACTCCACGCACTTAAAATTTAAATCTACAGCAGTAACTTTTTGTGCATCACGTGAAGCAAACTCATAACTGATGTTTCCTGTGCCACTGAACAAATCCAGCACTTGTAGTTCGTCAATATTAAAGTTGTTTTCAATGATATTAAACAAACTCTCTTTGGCCCTATCAGTAGTAGGGCGCACGGGTAAACCTTTTGGTGGAGTAATTAAAATGCCTTTTAAATTTCCGCTAATTATTCGCACAATAAAGTATGTATAGCTAAATAATGTTGTTGCTCCTGAAATTCCCTAAACGATAGTGGATATTGTATACCATCAATCCTATTCATGGTTTGTACATGAGGGATATACTTTTTTAGTAATCCCATGGTGGCTGATGTTGAAGAAATATCACCCATTACATAAATGCCGAATTTATCGGCTTGCAATTTTAACTGCTCTGCTACCGATAAAATAAAATACACCGTGTCGGTATCTGCATCAACATGGTAAGTGTTTAAAAACTTTATTTCGTTTTGTTGGTACTGCAAAACCGTTATAAAAGAAGGTGCAATGCTAACCAGCAAATGCTGTTTTAAATCGTTTTCGTTAAACTCTGTTGCGGTTTGGGTAAGCAATAAACTTTGATGAATAATTTCTGCATTACCAAATACCCCTTTCAAGGCATCATATCCACTATGCGGCAATGCAAACACACATACAGTTTGTTGTTTATTTAAAGCATTGTGCAGCACTTGCAGGTTGGGTAATTTTTTATGTACCAGGTACAAGTAAGTATCAGCTTGGTTGATATCGAACAAAGCTTCGGGAATTAACGTAAAAGTTTCGTTATCAATAAATATCCTAATGTTTTTGTAGGATGTATTGTGCCACTCCAACTGACTAACCAAATCTTTTAACTGATTGCTGTTGCAAGCCAGCAAATCAAACGATGTATTGGCATACCTAAAACCCAACACACGATTGGTATTGTGTATGGTAAAACTAATACGGTTGGTTGCCAAACAAATATCTAATGCATAATTTTCTACAGCCGATAAATCAAGCTCACTATCGGTGTAAGTAAAAATGTGGTGTGAATCTATTTGGCTTTGCATGTATGCTTATGTACTTTCGTAGGCCGTAAAAGTAATAAAAAATATTATATGATGAAGCTTAAGCCCGCTGAACCTGATTTTGTGGAAATGGTTAAAGAGAAAATAGGAGGGAACTATTTTTCTAAACACATTGGTATAAATATACACCGCATTGAGGTGGGCGAGATTGAGGCAACTATTGATTTACAAGGGCATCATCAACAACAAATGGGATATGTGCACGGAGGAGTTACAGCAACATTTGCCGATGTGGTAAGTGGTTTTGCAGCATATACATTGGTTAAAAGAGGGCAGGGCGTGGTAACAGCCGATTTGCGTGTAAGTTATTTAAACCCCGGCATTGGCAGCAAGTTGTACGCAAAAGGTTGGGTAATAAAAGCTGGCAGCCGCATGCATTTTTGCGAAGCCGAAATATGGACTATTGACGAAAACGGCAAACGCACCGATGTAGCGAAATCGAGCAGTACCATGGTGGTAGTTTGATTTGTGGTAAAACCACAAATTGTTCTGGTAATTGGATTAAAGTCCTCGTTTTCTTTTCATTTCTTTTTCGCACTTTTTTTAGAAAAAAGTACTGCAAAAAATCAAACGATTTAATGGCG
>CAZRVA010000028.1:0-27968 GCA_964603255.1 uncultured Chitinophaga sp. | reverse complement strand
CGAGGTTATTGATGGTGTAGTGGCTTTCATCGACAATAAAGAAATTGAAGTTGCTGAGCTGATGAAGCATGTTAAAGCTCCTGATTTCCCAACAGGTGGTACCATTTATGGCTATGCTGGGGTTAAAGAAGCGTTTGAAACAGGTAGAGGTCGCATCGTAATGCGTGCCAAAGCGAATTTCGAGACCAGCAAAACAGGTAAAGAACAAATTGTAGTTAACGAAATTCCATACCAAGTTAACAAAGCTTCTTTAATTGAACGAGCAGCTGAATTGGTTAACGAAAAAGTAATTGAAGGCATCAGCGATATTCGTGATGAGTCGGATAGAGAAGGTATGCGTATTGTGTTTGATTTAAAACGCGATGCAGTGCCAAACGTAATCTTAAATCAGTTATACAAATACACTGCTTTACAAACTTCGTTTAACGTAAACAATGTAGCGTTGGTAAACGGCAGGCCAGAGATGTTAAATCTTAAAGATTTAATTAAACATTACGTTGATCACCGCCACGAAGTTGTTGTTCGCAGAACCAAATACGAATTAGAAGAAGCACAAAAACGTGCACATATTTTAGAAGGTTTATTAATTGCCATTGATAACCTTGATGCGGTAATAAAAATTATTCGCGAAGCGGTGAGCCCTGATGAGGCGCGCACCCAGTTAATGGAAAACTTTAAACTTACCGAAATACAAGCGAAAGCTATTTTGGATATGCGTTTACGTGCCTTAACCGGACTTGAACGTGATAAGTTAAAAGATGAATATGCCGAGTTGATGAAGTTGATTGCTTACTTACAATCAATTTTAAATGATGAAACATTACGTATGAAAATCATTAAAGATGAACTTCTTGAGATGAAAGAAAAATACGGTGATGAGCGTAGAACAAACATCATTTATGCTGGCAACGAAATGAGTATGGAAGACTTAATTCCGAATGATGATGTGGTAATTACCATTTCGCATTTGGGTTATGTTAAACGTACATTGTTAAGTGAGTACCGTACGCAAAACCGTGGTGGACGTGGTTCTCGTGGTGTTTCTAAACGCGATGAGGATTTTGTTGAACACGTATTAATGGCAACTAACCACAATTACTTGTTGTTCTTTACCAACCAAGGTAAATGTTATTGGTTAAAAGTTTGGGAAATTCCTGAAGGAGATAAAACCTCTAAAGGCCGTGCTATTCAAAACCTAATTAACATTAGTAGCGAAGAAAAAGTAATGGCCTACTTAAACGTTAAAACGTTAAGCGATGAGGAGTACATTAAAAATACCAATGTGGTAATGTGTACCGAACAAGGTACCATTAAGAAAACTACTTTAGAGGCCTACTCTCGTCCGCGTGCAAATGGTGTAAATGCAATTAACGTTCGCGAAGGTGATATGTTGGTGGAAGCAAGATTAACCAACGGTACTTGCGAAATGATTATTGCAAGTCGCGAGGGTAAAGCTATTCGTTTCAACGAAAGTAGTGTTCGCCCAATGGGTCGTACCGCAACCGGTGTTCGTGCAATTAGATTAGCCGAAGGTGATACTGTAATTGGTATGATTGCTATAGAAGATCCTAAAGTTACCAATGCTTTAGTGGTTTCTGAAAACGGTTTAGGTAAACGTAGTGAAGTAGAAGATTACCGTATTACAAACCGCGGTGGTAAAGGTGTAATGGCCATGAACGTAACCGACAAAACCGGTAAGTTAGTTGCAATTAAGGAGGTTGATGATACCAACGATATCATGATTATGACCAAAAAAGGCATAACCATTCGTTTAAGTGTAAAAGATTTACGTGTGTTAGGTCGTGTTACGCAAGGTGTACGTTTAATTAATATTGATGATAAAGATGCCATTGCATCGGTAGCTAAAATTAATTACGTTGAAGAACCAGAAGAATTAACAGAAGGTGAAGTAGGCGAGGACGGAAATCCGATAACAGTAGTTGATGGCATGCCAACTAATATTGATAATATTGTTGACAGAGCTATGCAGGATGCGGAAGACCAAGCCAACGAAGAAAAAGGAGAAGACACTCCGGCTGATGATGACACCAATGAATAATGTTGTAACATCATAACCATAAAAAACGCCCCAACTTAGCAATAAGTTGGGGCGTTTTGTTTTATCTGTTTTGGGTTTGAATTGATGATATTTGTTTTGGGTAATTAAAATTTTAGCTAAATAATCAAATTGATATTCAATTATTTGTAAAATAATTTAGGGCTTAGGCAACTTTTGGTGTCGTATCCACATTATGGCAGTATACAAAGCAATGCAGATAAACGAAAAATATATCAAACAACTTAAACAAGGAAACTCAGGCACACAAAAAATGGTGTTTGATGGATTGTTTAGTACCATGTTTAGGGTTTGCCTGCGTTACATTGTAAGAACCGATGAAGCCGAAGATTGTGTGATGAAAGGTTTCTTAAAGGCTTTTCAACAAATAGAGCGGTTTGAATACCAAGGTGAAGATAGCTTTAAGTTTTGGTTGAAACGTATTATGGTAAACGAAGCTTTGATGGCTTTGCGTAAACAAAACAACTTTAATATGGTGGCATTAGATCAAACACCAGAGGTAAGTTTTGATGATGATGCCTTACAACAAATAGAAGCCAAATATTTATATGATGCCATTACCATATTACCTACAGGATACCGCACCGTGTTAAACATGTTTGTGGTAGAAGGATACAGTCACCAAGAAATTGCCGAAACACTTGGTATAAGCGAGAGTACCAGTAAAACACAATTGGCAAAAGCCAAAGCAAAATTAAAACAAGTGATTACCCAAAAACAATATGGTTATGGAAATGCGTAGCAATAAAATTATACAAGATAAAATAAACTCGGTAAATGATTTACCCGAGGGCTACTCACCCAACCTAAACAGTAAATGGGAGTTGTTGCAAGCAGGTTTAAAACCCGAGCAAAATAAAAAGCCGATGTTGTATTACATACAACGTGCAAGTGCTGTTGCTGCTATGCTTTTATTAATTGGTGGTAGTGGTTTACTTATCATCAAAAAGCCAACCAAGCCTACTGCATCAAACATAACAACCAACAATAAAAACATTGTAAATGTAGCGCCCAACCCTGAAAGAGTAAATGCGGTTGAGGAGAAAAAGACTATACCATCACCCCCAAAAGCTACTAAAAAAGTAATGGTAAATGCGCCAATTCAGTTGGCAGCAAATAACCAAAACATGAGTGTTGATACCATCACACAAAAAATAGAAGTGGTTACTCAACCCATAGTTAATACAACAATTAACGAGCAAGTGGCAACCACCGAAAGGTTTACCGAAGTTGATTTTACATCACCAATAATAACACCAAGTACTCCTACAGATGTTTTGGTAAAAGCCCAAAAGTTTAAATTTAAATTGGGTGTGGGTAATAATAACCAAGTAAACAACCATAAGGGTACCCGTATTTTTAAAACAGAATTTTAAACAAACCTCCATTTTATGAAACTAAAATTAATGATGCTTTTGGCATGTGGCGTAGCCATGTCTTTTACTAACTTTACCTTTGCGCAATTGCGTGTAATATCACCATCGGCTGAAGCCTTACAAACCATGAGCGATACGGTGGTGATTAAGTTAAAAGAAAACAATGTGTTAATGCTTACCGGTAAAACTTTAAAGTTTTATCAATCGTGGGCCGAGGCGGCCGATAAAGTAAAAACATCGTTTGTGGTTGATTTTAACAATGCCGTTAACAAACAACAAATTAATAAAAACGCACAATCTGTTTACTATTTTATAGGTGGTGAAAATAAAAGGCGATTAAAAACTGATGCTCCAGAGTACAGTGAAAATAGTGTTGATGTTGCATTTGAAGTTGAACGCATGCGTTTAAACTTACCCAAATATCATTACACCATAATTGATGTTGCAAGTGGTGTTACTATGCAGGTTTTTATGAATAACCCAGATAGTTTAATGTCGCAATTAAGTGAAGTAAGTATTCAATCTGCCATTAGCAAAGCTTTTGAAAATAAAAGATTAGTGCGCGAGTTTTATAAAGTAGAAGTGGCAACAGATAGTAATACCTACCGTATTGCAAACAGCAAACAAGTAAGGTATTCTTCTATTGAAGTTGCTCCGTTTTATGGTGCTACCTTATTCGGAAATTCGTTTTCGCCAATTATAGGAGCACAGTTTGATTTGAGTTTTAGTAACAAATACGGTAACCAATTTTTAAGAACTGGATTTGATTTAACAGGCTTTTCGCTTCTTGAAACAAATAAAGGTGAGTTGACCAAAATAAATCTACTTAATGCTTTTGATTTTAAATTGATGTACAACTTAAAACCAAATCTAAAAACAAATGGATATTGGATTGGCTTTGGCGTTGGTATAATTACATCAAACGATTTAAGTAGTTACGATAAAGCATTTAAATTTGGTTTGATTGCAGAAGGCATTGGCCCATTCAGAATCTCAATAGACTTTGTTCAACCAAGGGGACACAAAAACAGCTTCACCGCATTATCACTAAAGCTACCTTTTTAGAAATAATAATTATACTTTGAAGCCATCGAAAATTCGGTGGCTTTTTTTTACGCCATCACTCCAAACTCAACTCTACAAGTTGCTACCATATCGGCATCAATTCCGGTAATTTCTACATTCATAATTTCGTTTACCAACATAGGGTCGTATGCAGTTTTTACCTTAATGTAGTTGCTGGTAAAACCATACATTACATTGGCATCATTTTCTGCCTCCCAAAGTACAGGGTATGTTTTGCCAATATGTTGCTCATAAAAATGCCTACGTTTTTTATCACTTAATATGTGCAACATTTTGCTTCTATCAGCACGTACATGCGGATAAACTTTTCCAGGCAATTTATTGGCAGTGGTATTTACACGCTCGCTGTAGGTAAACACGTGCAAGTACGAAATATCTAATTGGTTTAAGTAATTGTAAGTTTCTAAAAAGTGTTCGTCTGTTTCGCCCGGGTAACCCACAATCACATCAACACCAATGCAACAATGCGGCATCAAAGATTTTATTTTTTCAACCCTGCTGGTATATAAATCGGTAAGGTATTTTCTGCGCATGCTCTTTAAAATTTCATCGCTACCACTTTGTAGGGGTATATGAAAATGCGGAACAATTACATTTGATTTCGCAGCCAACTCAATAATTTCATCAGTAAGCAAGTTGGGTTCTATGGATGAAACACGAAGACGTTTTAAGCCTTCTACTTTTTCTAAAGCTTGTAATAATTGGTAGAAGTTTTCGCCTGTATTGGCTCCAAAATCTCCGGTATTTACTCCTGTTAGCACAATTTCTTTTATGCCGCTGGCCACAATTTCTTCGGCTTGTTTAACCACATTTGCAATGGTATCACTACGACTTGCACCACGCGCCAAAGGAATGGTACAAAACGAACAAAAATAATCACAACCATCTTGAACTTTTAAAAAGGTACGTGTACGGTCGCCAATAGAGTAGGAGCTATGGTAATCCAACACCTCTTTTATTTTGCCATCTTTAATTTCGGCAACTTCTTTTTTGTTGGTATTGGTTAAATATTCGTTGATGTTAAATTTTTCGGCAGCACCCAAAACCAAATCAACACCCGGAATACGCGCAATTTCTTTTGGTTTTAATTGGGCATAACATCCAATAATGGCAACAAACGCATTTGGGTTATGGCGCAGAGCTTCATTAACAATCTTCTTGCATTTTTTATCGGCATTATCTGTAACAGAGCAAGTGTTAATTACATACACATCTGCACCGTTTTCAAAAGGAACTTTGTTAAAACCTTCGTTTGTTAGTTGCCTGCCTATAGTTGAAGTCTCAGAAAAGTTTAACTTACAACCCAATGTATAAAATGCTACCGATTTGCTCATTGGCGCAAAGATACAGATACAAATATTAAATATTAAAGGCAGAGGTTATTAATAATTTATTTAGAATTGTAATGTTTAATTTTAGCCCTATGAAACGCGTTGGTTTTGCTATTTGGTTTATACTTTTGCAAGTGGTGTTGCTCAAAGCGCAGCCGTGCAGTATTGTTCCAAACACACAGCGTATTTGTGTGGGATCAACCGTAACCTTTAACCGCACACCTTTTAGTGCTTCAGATTCGGCCTTTGTGTGGAGTTTTGGCGACAATAGCAGCAGTAGCCAATCAACTCCAACTTACCAATATGCGCAACCCGGAACATACACAGTAAATCTGAGGGTATACAAAGTGGGAGGCACTTTTTGTGATGCACCACCTATCACTATTCGAGTTTTTGCAAAACCCATTGCAAACTATACCATCAGTCCCAACGATACCCAATGTTTCAATCAAAACTTATTTGTATTTAACGATTTATCAACTCCTGGAACAAGTAATGCACCCATTAAGCGAAGAACCATGATTTATGGTGATGGCGCTTTTGACAACAAAAATGCGCCATATTCTAATCAGCTCTCGCACTTTTATAGTGATGTAAATGGAGGAAGCTATACGGTTGTACTAGAGGTTGAGGACACCAACGGTTGTAGCGCACAGCTAATTGATACAGTTGTGGTACATGCAAGAATTGTTGCCGATATGGTTTTCATGGAAAAAATGGGTTGTGGTCAAACCATTGTTGAGTTCCGAAATTTAAGTTTGGTTGATTACACAGGACTGCAAACTACCTGGATATTTGGAAATGGACAAACATTGACAAACGATAGTGCTAACCAAAGTTTTTATTATACCTACTTTGGTGATACCACTTATTATCCACAACTCATCATTAAAGATAAAAATGGTTGCCGCGATACAACAGATATTCTGAACGCTGTAACCACATTTGTACCCGACTCTACTATACATATTGCACCTACTGATAAGTTTTGTTTTTCGGTGAATTATTTTGATTTTAGCAATAAAACAAAACTTGATTACCAATCTGCTTATGCATGGACACTTTACAAGCTAGACGACTTATATCAGATAGATAGTTTAAAGCGTTCAATAAAAGGAGCGCATTTCCCAAGCTGCGGAATTTATAATATTAAACTTCGATTTAGCTACAACGATTGCAAATTTGAAACCGATACACATGTAACCGTATATGGCCCCAAGGCAATTATTGCCGATACATTTAATACTTTGGAGCAAATCATACAATGTACTCCACACGACACGGTAACATTATCATATATCGATAAAAGTTGTTATTACCTTAACTCAAACCTCAGTTATTTGTGGGATTTTGATGATCCTTATGCCCCGGCTTGTACAACAAGTACCCGGCTTGGTATTAATATAAATCAGAATTGTCGTTTCAGTACCGATTCTGTTCAGGTTAAACATTATTACGCATTTCCTAATGTTGGTTGTTATCGTGTAAAGCTAAAAATTACAGACAACGTCAGGCAGTGTACTGACTCCATATTTAAATACATCAGAATTGCCCAACCCAAGGCTGCTTATGATTCATCTGGTGGAGCTAAAGCCTGGGCAGTCACTCCTCCTTTTTGTAGTGCTGATAATATTAAGGTTTACTTCGATGGGCTTGAGCCACGGTGTGGTCCTGAGATAGTATGGTTTTTACCCGACACCTCTTGTCCTGCCAAGGCCTGGAGAATCATTTCACAAGCGCCTGACAGGACCGATCCTCAGGAAATATACCCCGGAGATATTTGTAGTAAAGGTGATTCTGCATATTTTGGAGTAATTGTAAAAAATGGGGCAGACGCCATGGGTCAGCCTTGTTACGATACCGGTTACTACGCTTACAAGATTAATAAACCTATGGAAGAGTTAGACTATAGGGTTAGGGTTTTAGATGCTGATTTTTGCTTGCCGCATCGTGCTCGTTTCTATTTCACAGATAGTATTCGAAAAGATATTTTGTCCATTAAATACAGTTTTGGAGATGGAACACCAGACACCATTGTGGTATTTTCAACTTCGGCCGATACAGTGCTTTATTCTGTGTATCATGATTATTATAGGAATGGTAATTTCAGAACGCGAATAACCTATTTCAATAAAGACAGTTGTGAACTGAGTGATGAACATTATTTACAACTGGGTAATATAGCATCATTGGTTGTTTTAACACCGGAGGTATGTACGTATTCTGATGCTATTTTTAAAGCAAGGATAAGATATTCAACCAATCCGGATTCTCCATATTGGAGCGATAATTCAAGAATTAATGCAAATAAAGAGCGCATATACTGGAACTTTGGTGATAGCGACTTGTGGTTTTATGGTCCTGAAGAAATGACTCATCAATACAACAAACCAGGAGTTTATTTTGTAAAAATTGCGTTCAAGGACAGTAATGCTGTGGCCTGTTTCGATACCATTCAAGGTTTTCAATACCGTGTAATGGTAAATGGTGTACGAGCAGTTGCCAAATTAAGCAGCGATACTTTTTATTGTGCACCTGCTGTTGTAACTTTTAATGATGAATCATATGGTATGCGTGGTGATACGGTTCCAATTCTATCGCATATTGTTAGTAGATTTTGGGAGTTTGATTCTGGAAAAGGAACCAGCACACTTGAACAACCGGCTGTGTTTTACAACCAAAACGGAAGGTACACCGCAAAACTTTATTCCGAGTCAGTATACGGTTGTTCAGACACCACAAGCATAACCATTAACATAGTTGGACCAACACCTAGTTTTGTTATTGTTGAAGATACTTTTGGTTGTATTCCATTTACTGTAAAATTGCGCAATCAAACTGGGCAACCGCTTAATAATTTTATTTGGTATTTTAATAACCAATCGGGTGCAATTTTCTCCACTAAAAGTGATTCAGATATTACGTTTACCTATACACAACCTGGTGTTTACCGCATAGATTTGTTGGGTGAAGATAGCATCACCAACCCAACCACAAACGAAACTAAAAACTGTACCGCTAAATTTCCTTATGTAGATAATCCTAATGCTTATCACCCAAGAACGGTAACTGCTTTACCAATAGATACGCTAAAGTTGCTGGTGCCAGACACGGTTTGTATTGATGTACCATTTATTGCAAAAGCCACGGGCACCCAACACAATATACAAACAAAATGGGTTTGGGGAATTGATTCGGTAAGTAGTTTGTGGCCGGTAAATACCGATTATTCCTACACGTACGATAGCTCCGGTATTTTTAAAATTAAGGTTGAACCCATCATCACACAAAAGTTTCATTGCATTGAAGGAGCAGAAAAGGAAGTAACCGTGTTGAGTCCTTTTGCCGATTTTACCTTTAAACTGAATAACTATCCCAATATTCCGTTTACCAATTTGTCCTCGGGCGCAGTCAGGTATTTGTGGGATTTTGGTCAGCCAACTTCTACAACAAATACAAGTACCGACATCAACCCAACACATAATTACGGTGAAACAGCAGAGAGCTATAAAGTTTGTTTAATGGCTTTTGATGCATTGGATTGTATGGATTCTATTTGCAAAATCATACCAATTAGAAGCTCAGTAAAAATACCAAATGTGTTTACACCCGATAATGCCGATGGTAAAAATGATGCTTTTGATATTGATATTGAAGGTTGGGAAAAGTACGAGTTGTACATTTACAACAGATGGGGAACCATGGTGTTTGAAGGCTTTACCGATGGCTTTTACAACGATGGTATAAATTGGGATGGACACGACAAAAACGATGGTTCGAAGTGCCCGGAAGGAACCTATTTTGTGGTGTTTAAATATAAGTTAATTACCGAACCCGAAGACCAAACTTATCATGGAACTGTTACTTTGATTCGTGATTAATTTTTGCTTATATAATTTTTAAGTGGTGGTAAGGCCGTTTTTAATTGTCGTTATTTGCAACAATGAATAGCAAAGAAAGATTCCTATTACTCACCTTAGCGGCCATCAACTTTACCAACATCATGGATTTTATGATTATGATGCCGTTAGGTCCACAACTTATGCGCATCTTCGATATTAATACACAACAGTTTGGTTTAGTAGTTTCGAGTTATACGTTTAGTGCAGGCTTTTCAGGATTTTGTACTGCATTTTTTATTGACAAGTTTGATAGAAAAAGATTTTTACAAGTTTTATATGCAGGTTTTTTAATTGGTACATTGGCTTGCGGTTTAGCCCACACTTACGAGTTGTTAATGGTTGCCCGCATATTTACCGGATTGTTTGGTGGCGTATTAGGAGCAGTTATTTTGGCAATTGTTGGTGATGTTATTCCTTTTGAGCGCAGAGGACAAGCCATGGGTTTTGTAATGGCCGCTTTCTCTATTGCAAGTGTGTTGGGCGTGCCATTTGGATTACGTATAGCCAATGAGTTTGGTTGGAATACGCCATTTATTTTATTGGCGGTATTGGCACTTCCTGTTCAGTTTTTTATCTACAAATTTGTGCCTAATTTAAGTGCGCATACTCAGGCCGGAAAAGAAGTAAACGTTTTACAAGTAGTAAAAAATATTACATCAAGTTCTAACCAACGTAAAGCCATTACGCTAATGATGGTGGTAATGTTTGGTCACTTCAGTATCATACCGTTTTTAAGTCCTTACATGGTAAGCAATGTTGGTTTTACTGAAAGTCAACTAGAACAAATTTACTTTTTTGGTGGGTTGAGTACCATTGTTACCTCACCGCTTATTGGTAAGCTTGCCGATAAAATTGGTAAGCTAAAAGTGTTTACCATTTTTGTAAGCATATCTTGTATTCCGGTGTTGTTTATTACACACATGCCAAGGGTTGATATTTGGATTGCATTAATTGCAACTTCCGTATTTTTTGCGGTGAGTAGCGGAAGGTTTATACCTGCACAAGCTATGGTTACAGCTACGGTAGAGCCCAAAAATCGGGGAAGTTTTATGAGCATTGTTTCGAGTATGCAGCAACTAAGTGCCGGTTTGGCATCATACATTGCAGGTTTGGTTGTAGTTAAACAAGCCAATGGCGAAATGTTAAATTACAATTGGGTAGGCGTGATGAGTGTAATTGCGGCTATCATTACCTTGTTTTTGGTAAGAAGAATTACCGCTGCTGATGGTAGTAAGTTTTAAGTTAGCGGTTATTATAATGAAAGTTGCACAGACAATAATTTTGTTCCTTTTAGTCATATTAACGATTGACTGCTTTGCGCAACGTCTTGGTGATGTTAATTCTTTAGACACGACTAGACAAGCGTTAGACAAAAAAGTAATTGCTGAATATTCAGGAGGACGCTTTGGATTTTCTGCTATTTCGTTGACTCTGTTTTCTGACTCAACTTATACTTATGCAAGTTGGCAGCACACTGGAGACTCATACTCAGATAAAGGAACTTTTTCTCGAAATAAAACTAAAATAAGATTGCGCTCCGACAGTCTTATTACAACAAAGAGCCATTTTGGACAGAGAACATTTATCGTATTTGACAACAAGACGTATCGACTTCGCGGGAACAAAATACTACTTTATTCTAGGCGACAAGAAATATTTGACCGCGCAGACTATTATTCTACTTATTTTACTCTATATCTTGTTGACTACAACAAGAAATAATAACTGCTGGTAACAGCACCCTCGCAAAACCACCGTTAAATCGCTAAAATTCGGCTTTATTTTTCGCCTTCATCTTAGTGCAATAGATTACTGTCCCGTAAT
Organism: uncultured Chitinophaga sp.; assembly: GCA_964603255.1. Classification (GTDB taxonomy): domain Bacteria; phylum Bacteroidota; class Bacteroidia; order UKL13-3; family UKL13-3; genus UBA6183. Next base: position 16,372 of record CAZRVA010000028.1, on the reverse strand, counting down.
CAACAACTGCGTATGGCTACCGGACGTTGAAAAAACTTACCTAGATCCATTAAGTCGTCACATTATCTTTTAGCAACAACTTTCTTTCTGCTTCACTCCATTTTTCTTCTAATGCAATCATGTTTGCTGCATCAGCAAAAACAGGAGGTTTAGACTTTGCTGTAATCCGAATGTAGTGGTGATTAAATACATTTAAGGCGATGTGGCAAGGTTTTATATCGCCAAATTCTAGATTGCGTTTTTTGCTGCGCATGTAAATATCAAAATCGGCACCTTGTATGCGCTCATCCCACAAACCAATTTTATTTAAAGCGGTGCGGTTAAAAATAACCGAGTTGCCTACAAATCCTTCAACAACCTTGTTTTTAAATTGTTGTTGACGTTTGTTGTTAAAATCTTCCCAGTTGCCGTACATCAATTTATGCATCAAGGTTAGGTTAAACTTACTTAACCCAAATTGCTTTAAAATATTTTTGATACGTTTCCATTTACGACCCAACTTCTTGGTTAATTCAGGCGTTTCAACACGTTCAATACCACAAACGGTAATTAAATCGAGTCCGTTAACCTGCATGCTTTCTATTATTTTTTGGTCCCATTCCGGACAAACAATAATATCATTATTCAAAAAGGCAAATAAATTGTATTTAGCTACTTTTATGCCTTGGTTTTGGGTGTAAGGATAACTGTAATTGGCTTTATTGGCGATTACTACAGCGCCTTCTTGCTCAAAAAACTCGCGTGTACCATCGGTTGAGTTGTTATCAATAATAATCAACTCGAAAGGGTTAACCGTGTATTTGCGCAAGTTTTCAAGGAAAATTTTGTTCATTTCCAATTGGTTATGAACGGCTGTAATAATACTAATCATAAAGTAGGAGATATGCTGCCTTTGGTTGGCAAATTAATGCTATTTAAACGGTATTTAAAATATTGTATACTTGCACTACCCAGCGTTGCTAGCAAAATAAGTTCGGTTTTGATGAGCGATTCACAAGAAAATCAGACTTTTTTTGGATAAAACTTGCAAACAATAAAAACTATTCATACTTTCGCACACCTAAAAATAATTGTCATGGCATTTACAAGATACAAAAGAAAAGAAAAGAAAAACAGAACTGTGTCAAGATTACGTACACAAGGTTTAAAATTGAACAACGCTGTTGTTAAAGTAGTATCTCCTAACAAAGACAAAGTAGTAGTTATCGAAGAATAATTACTTGGTGCGCAAGTGCCTTATATTATAAAAGCCGTTGTACATTGTGCAACGGCTTTTATTGTTTGATTAATTCCAACACCGCATCAGCGGCTTTGTTACTAGCACCTTCTCCGCCCAAATCAGCGCGAAGTTTTTGGTAATCACTCATTAAACCTTGATGTTTACTGCCGCCCGGCAATACTGCTTTTAACTCATCTGTTACCTTATCAACAGTAAAGTCGTTTTGAATCAACTCAACAATAGCAGGTTTATCCAAACATAAATTTACCAACGAAATGTACTTGATGTTTTTAACCAACATACGTGCAATGCGGTATGAAACCGGGTTAGCCACGTAACCACAAACCTGTGGCACGTTGTACAAGGCTGTTTCTAAAGTAGCGGTTCCGCTGCAAACAATAGCACCTTCAGCATGCATCATTAAATCGTATGTTTTGCCAAATACTACGTTAACCTGTTGGTTTAAAAATGGTTTGTAAAACTCGGCATCCATACCCGGAGCTCCACCAATAATAAACTGATGGTTTGGAAAACGGCTCATTGCTTGCATCATTAAAGGTAAAATGCGGTTAATTTCTTGTTTTCTACTACCGGGTAATAAAGCAATAATGGGTTTTTGATTGGTTACGTAAGTTTGTTTAAACACATCATCGGGTTTATGGTTGGTTATGGCATCCAGCAATGGGTTGCCAACGTATCTCGTTTTGACACGCCATTTCTCAAAATAAGAAATTTCGAAAGGAAAAATAAGCAAGAGTAAATCAACATACTGCTCTAGTTTTTTTCCTCTGTTTTCTTTCCAAGCCCAAATTTTAGGCGCGATGTAATAAACTGTTATAATATTTTTTGATTTACAAAACTCCGCTATCCGTAAATTAAATCCCGGGTAATCAATCAATATCACCACATCGGGGTTAAATTCCTCAATTTGTTGCTTACATATACTGATGTTACCCAATATACTACGCAGGTTTAAAAGCACTTCAACAAAGCCCATGATGCTTACTTGTTTGTAGTGCATCAACAATCCTGCAGCTTCATTTTGCATCAAATCACCGCCCCAATACCTAAACTCGGCATTGGCATCTTTTTGTTTGATAGACTTGATTAAATTAGCTCCATGTAAATCGCCCGAAGCTTCGCCTGCTATTAAAAAATATTTCATCTGATGGCACAATTTTAGTAAACTGTTTTTAAACTACACGCTAAAAACTATTTTTGATAAAATTAATAAATTCTAACACCATGGAAAATCAAAAGCAAAACAAATCAACACAGTACTTATTAATAGCACTGTTACTTCTATCTTTAATTGGTAATGTGTTTCAATATACTAACAATAAAGAAGAGGTTTCGGTACGTGATTCTAAGATTGATACGTTGGTTACCGTACAAGTTGAATTAGAAAAGGAATTGGTTTCTACCGGTGCCGAATTAGAGAGTTACCGAGGTATTGCAGCCAACTTAGATTCATTGTTGGATGATGCAAACGGCAAAATTTCTGCACAAGAAGCAAAAATTAAAAAGTTATTGGCTTCAGAAAAAAGCGGAGAGAAGCTGAATAAAAAACTTCAAGCTGAACTTGCTGAGTTGCGTAAATTAAAAGAGCAATACTTAGAAAAAATTGATCAGTTAATTACTGAAAACGAGCAGTTGAAAAAAGAAAACGAAGAAAAAGCAGCTGCTATTACCAAGTTAAACGAAGAAAAAACTGGCCTTCAAACCAAAGTGGCTACTGCGTCTCAGTTAAAGGCAGAGTATGTTAAAGTGGCTTCGTTTAAAAAGAAAAGCAGTGGTAAGTTTGTGGAAACCAGCTTAGCAAAACGTACCAACAAAATTGATGTAAGCCTAACTGTAATGGATAATAAAGTTGCCGAACCTGGTGATAAAATGATTTATGTGGTTGTTAAAGAACCATCGGGAAAAGTATTGGCAGGTGCAAGTATGGCTAAGTTTACTGCTGCAGAAACTAATGAAGAAATTGCAGCAACAGCATCATACAAAATTGCTTACAACGGACAAAAACAAGATGTTAAAGTTAGCTTTGAAACTGATGAGCGCAACTTAACTGCCGGAAACTATACTATTGATGTATACATTGATGGTACTTTGGTAAATACTTCTACTTACATTTTACGTTAATAAAAAATAAATCAAACAAAAAGCCATCTCGAAAAAATCGGGATGGCTTTTTTTATTAGAGGGAAAATAAGTTTTTACTTAAACGAGTTCTGAAGTTTGCGTCCAACTTCGGGTAAATCTATTACATCAATATCCAGTTTTACGTGGTTTGATTTAATAGTACGCTTGCCTTTAAGCCATGTTGCTATACGCGAAGACGTTAGCTCTATCAGCAATAAACAGAAAACAACGCCAACCGTTCTAAACACAAAAACAACCAACGCAACCGGTATTTTTATTAGTTTCATGATTTTGTTATTTATTCAAATATATGACATTTGGTAAAATAACAAGATAAGTTGCTGTTAATTTTATGTGGATATTTAATTTGGCTTTAATTTACGTGTTTAGCTTTTCTTTCAAATACGCTCCGGTGTAGCTTCTTTTTTCCTTCGCCAAATCCTCAGGAAGTCCTTCAAATACTAGGTTTCCACCATCTGTTCCTGCTTCAGGACCAAGGTCAATAACCCAATCAGCGCATTTAATTACATCCATGTTGTGTTCAATAACAATAATGGTATGTCCGTGGTTTACAAGTGCATTAAACGAATCCATCAGTTTTTTGATGTCGTTAAAGTGTAAACCGGTGGTAGGCTCATCAAAAATAAACAAGATGTGCTCTTGCGATTTTCCTTTACCTAAGAAACTTGCCAATTTAACACGTTGAGCTTCGCCACCACTTAAAGTATTACTGCTTTGTCCTAGATGCACATAACCTAAGCCTACATCTTGCAACGGCTTAATTTTGTTGTAGATAGAAGTATCTTCTTTAAAAAACTCCAGTGCTTCGTCAACACTCATGTTTAACACATCGCTAATGTGTTTACCATGGTGTTTGCAATCCAATATTTCTTCTTTAAATCGGGCTCCTTTACATTCTTCACAAGGCAAATGTATATCGGCCATAAACTGCATTTCAATGGTAACTTCACCTTCGCCTTGGCAGGTTTCGCAACGTCCGCCATCAACATTAAAACTAAAGTGTTGTGGTTTATATCCTCTACTTTTACTAATGGCTAAGTTGGCGTACAAATCTCTGATGGCATCGTACGCTTTAATGTATGTAATAGGGTTGGAGCGCGATGATTTACCAATTGGGTTTTGGTCAACCATTTCAATGTGTTTGATAGATTTTAGGTTTCCTTCTAATTTATCAAACACCCCTGTTTTTTCTCCGGTGTAATTGCCCAATTGTTTTTGAAGGGCCGGGAATAAAATGTTTTTAACAAGAGTTGTTTTGCCGCTTCCGCTCACACCTGTAACTACACTTAACACGTGCAACGGGAACTTTACATCAATACCCTTTAAGTTATTTTGACGAGCGCCTTTTACTTCAACATAATCATTCCACTTTCTGCGCTTGTCGGGGAGCGGAACCATTTCAACATTGTTTAAGTATTTACCGGTTAAACTGTTTTTATCTTTTTTAATTTCGGCAACGGTGCCTTGCGCTACTTTTTGTCCACCATAAATACCTGCAAATGGCCCAATATCAATAATGTCATCGGCCATTTCCATGATGTCTTGGTCGTGTTCAACCACCACAACGGTATTGCCAATATCGCGTAATTTGGTAAGTACGCTAATCAATTTTTCCGTATCACGGCTGTGTAAACCAATGCTTGGCTCATCTAAAATATACAATGAACCCACTAGGCTACTGCCTAACGATGTGGCCAAATTTATACGTTGACTTTCGCCACCACTTAGTGTGTTTGATAAACGATTAAGCGAAAGGTAACCCAAACCAACATGTTGTAAAAACGAAAGGCGAGAGGTGATTTCACGTAACATTCTTTCCGCAATTTTTTGTTGTTGAGCATTGAGCTTAAGTTGAGAAAAATACTCAGCTGCTTGATCAATACTCATCAAAATCACATCGCTCAAACACTTTTGTTGTTTGTAATCTTTTGTGTGTGTATCTATCAACTTCACATAGCCGGCATCTTTGCGCAAACGTGTACCTTTACAATCGGGGCAACCTGTTTTACCGCGATAGCGAGCCAGCATAACACGGTATTGTATTTTATAAGTTTGTTTCTCTAGTTCTTTAAAAAAAGCGTCAATACCTTCCCAACCATTACCACCTCGCCATAAAAACTCGCGTTGTTCATCGGTTAACTCGTGGTAAGGTTTGTGTATTGGGAATTTAGTTTTACTGCTTAACTTCACAAAATGAGCTTTCCATTCGCTCATTTTCTCACCTTTCCAAGGCGCAATGGCATCAGCATAAATGCTTAGGCTTTTATCCGGAACCACCAAGTCTTCATCAATACCAATAACACTTCCAAAACCTTCGCAAGTTTTACAGGCACCATAAGGATTATTAAAACTAAAGAAGTTTACACTAGGTTCTTCAAATGTAATTCCGTCTAACTCAAATCTGTTGTTAAATTGCTTACGTGTTTTGGTCTCGTCCTCATTCCAAATTTCTATTTCGCACTCACCATTACCTTCATAAAAGGCAGTTTGCACGCTATCTGCAATTCGGTTTCGGTTTTCTTCATCATCTTTGGTAACACTAAATCTATCAATCAATAAAGACACCTTAGGTTTGGTTTTTCCTTTTGGGTTGAATTGTGCGGAAAAATCTTCAATCGAAATCATTTCACCATCAACCAACAAACGACTGAAACCATTTTGCAAATACACCTCCAATTTTTTCTTGAGTTCGGTTGCACTTTCTTTAACATCAACCAATAAAAGTACACGAGTATTTTCTGGTAATGACTCGATTTCATCAACCACAATTTCAATAGTATGCCTCACTACAGGCTGATTACTTTCTGGAGAAATGGTTACACCCACTCGTGCAAATAATAGTTTTAGATAATCATAAATTTCGGTGGTAGTTGCTACCGTGCTTCGTGGATTACGGGTGTTTACTTTTTGTTCGATGGCAATTGCAGGTGAAATACCATGTATGTAATCTACCTCGGGCTTATTCATTTTGCCTAAAAATTGGCGGGCATAAGCCGATAAACTTTCAACATACCTACGTTGACCTTCTGCATATAAAGTATCAAAAACCAAACTTGATTTACCGCTGCCACTAACACCGGTTACTACCGTTAATTTGTTGCGTTGTATCTCTACATCAAGGTTTTTAAGGTTGTGCACCCTTGCGCCTTTTATCTCGATATTTTTGGTTTTGTTTCCAGTTTTAAATTTCATTTCAATGCTCTAAAAATGCTGTTTTACAGCTACTGCAATAGTACAAATTAATAAGGTTTGAAAGGAGGCTTTTGTTTTGCGTATGCCCACACCTTATGCACACGTGGGTGTTCACCGATATTCGCCAAAAAGATTAAATTGCAGCCCTTATTGCAATGAAAATCTATTTTAAATTACTTGCTTTTGCCAAGCCTTACAGTCGTTTTGTACCCAAGTATGCTGTGTTGGCTATACTCGCGGTGGTATTTGGCTTACTCAATTTTACCTTATTAATACCCTTATTAAACGTAATTTTTGAAAAAGTAGAAGTTACCCACGAAGCAGCAAAACCCGATTTTGCATTAAATCTTGAATATGCCAAAAACATGTTTAACTACTACTTCTACCAAATATTTAAATTGTACGGGCAAAGCGGTGCGTTAAAGTTTGTATGCGCAGTAATTGTGTTATCAGTATTTTTAGCCAATGTATTTAAATATTGGTCGCAACGCGTATTAACCAACATGCGCACTTATGTTGTTAAAAATATCAGAGAAAGTTTGTTCAAAAAAATTACCCAATTGCATGTAGGTTATTTTCAAGATCAACGCAAAGGCGATTTAATGAGCAGTTTGAGTAATGATGTAAACGAAATTGAAAACTCGGTAGTAAGCTCGGTACAAGTAGTGTTTCGTGAGCCGTTAATGATTATTGGTTACATTATTTTGTTGTTTACCATGAGTGTAAAATTAACCTTGTTTACTCTTGTTGTTTTGCCAATATCTGGTTTGATTATCACCACTATATCGCGCAAACTACGTAAGCAGGCCAAAACCGGACAAGAGTTATTGGGTAATATTTTAAGTATTATAGAAGAAACTATTAGTGGTGTTCGTATTATTAAGGCGTTCAACGCACAACCTTATGTGCAACAAAAATTTGATGTTCAGAACGGTGCTTACCGTGGTGTATTAAAATCAATGTGGAATAAACGTGAGTTGGCTTCTCCTGTATCCGAGTTTTTAGGAGTGAGTGTTGTGGTAGGTGTTTTGCTTTATGGCGGACAGTTGGTGTTAGATAACCAAAGTGAGTTGAATGCAAGTGAGTTTATTACCTATATTGTTTTATTCTCTCAAGTGTTGGTACCGGCTAAAAATATATCATCGGCTGTAACAAACATACAACGTGGTATTGCAAGTGGTGAGCGTATTTTTACCATTTTAGAAACCGAAGTAAACATCACTGAGAAACCAAATGCAGTGGAGTTGGGTGAGTTGAAAGGTGGTATTATTTATCAAAATGTAAGTTTTAAATATGCCGAACATGAGGTTCTTAAAAACATCAACCTAACTATACCTAAAGGTAAAATGGTTGCTTTAGTAGGGCAAAGTGGTGCCGGAAAAAGTACCATGGCTGATTTGTTACCAAGGTTTTATGATGTTACCAAGGGTTCTATTTTAATTGATGGAGTTGACATACGCGATGCTAAATTAGCTAGCTTAAATAGCATGATGGGTATTGTTACGCAAGAAAGTATTTTGTTTAACGATACTGTTTTTAACAACATTGCATTTGGTATGAGTAACGTGAGCGAAGAAGCTGTAATTGAAGCTGCAAAAATTGCCAATGCACACGAGTTTATCGTAAAAATGGAAAACGGCTACCACACCACTATTGGCGATAGAGGAGGGCGATTAAGTGGAGGACAAAGACAACGTTTAAGCATTGCTCGTGCGGTACTCAAAAATCCTCCCATTTTAATTTTGGATGAGGCTACCTCAGCTCTAGATACAGAAAGCGAACGTTTGGTGCAAGATGCGATTCAAAACTTAATGAAAAATAGAACAAGCATTGTAATTGCCCATAGGTTAAGCACCATACAACATGCCGATTTAATAGTTGTGATGCAGCATGGTGAAATTATTGAAACCGGCAAGCATGCTGATTTAATTGCACAAAAAGGTGTTTATCATAAGTTAAGTGAAATGCAAGCGTTCGTTTAGTTGGAGGTTGTCATCCTTCGCTAAAGCTTCGGATGATAATAGAAGTTAGAATTTTAGGTACCATGAAAAACATATTTAATAACGGAGACATTAAAACATACTCAAAACTTGTGGAGCAACAAGATACGGCCACGTTTGATTCGGGTGAAGTACATCCGGTTTATGCAACCTTTGCTTTAGGCAGAGATGCAGAATGGGTATGCCGTTTGTTTGTTATTGATATGAAGGAGGCTGATGAAGAAGGAATAGGAACATTCCTATATGTAAATCACCACAGCCCGGCACTTATTGGTAATACCGTTGAATTTACAGCTACTTTTGAAAGCCTTGAAGGCAATCATGTTATTTGTAATTTTGAGGCCAAAGTAGGTGAACGTTTAATAGCAAGTGGGCAAACCGGACAAAAAATTTTGAAGAATGAAAAATTAGAAAGGCTGTTTAATAGCCTACAGGAAAATATTTTATGAATATAGATTTATCAGGAAAAAATGCCATTGTGTGTGGCGCAACTAAAGGTATTGGCAATGCAACAGCTATGTTATTGGCTCAGTTAGGAGCCAATGTTACCATGATTTCTAGAAATGAAAGCATTTTAAGTCGTATAATCCGCGATTTAGATACTTCAAAAGGTCAGGTTCACGATTACATTGCTGCAGATTTTAGTAAGCCGGAAGATTTACGTGAAAAAATTCAGCAAAAAGTGCACGAACCCAAAGTATATCATATTTTGGTGAACAACACCGGTGGGCCGCCTGCGGGTTTGGCTATTGAAGCTGAATTGCATGAGTATACTGCTGCATTCACCAATCACTTATTATGTAATCAGGTATTGGCACAAGCGGTGGTTGATGGTATGCGTGCAAGTGGTTACGGACGTATTATCAATGTTATTTCAACATCGGTAAAAGCACCGCTAAAAGGTTTAGGCGTATCAAACACCATACGTGCAGCTGTTGGTAATTGGGCAAAAACATTAAGTTTTGAGTTAGCTCCACACGGTATTACAGTTAACAATGTATTGCCGGGTGCAACAGGAACCGATCGTTTAAAACAAATTATTGAAAGCAAAGCATCAAAACAAAACCATAGCATTGAAGAGGTTAGCAAAGAAATGACAGATGAAATACCAATGGGACGTTTTGCAACGCCACAAGAAATAGCCTATGCTATTGCCTTTTTATCAAGTGAGTTTGCCTCCTATATTACGGGGATAAATGTTCCCGTTGATGGTGGACGTACACCTAATTTGTAAAAACTATTTATCTTTACGCAGGTTATAATTTAATCATACACCAATAAAATACATATGAAGAAAACAGTAAAACTAATTTTAGCAGGAGCGTTAGCGCTTCAATTATCTGTAGCTAATGCACAGTTGCAGTTGCCTCAGCCAAGTCCTAAATCAAGTGTAATGCAACAAGTAGGCTTAACAGATATTACTATCGATTACAGCAGCCCTGCAGTAAAAGGTCGTACTATTTGGGGTGGTTTAGTTCCGTTTGATAAAGTATGGAGAGCAGGTGCAAATGCAGCTACAAAAATTACTTTCAGCAAAGATGTTACCATTGAAGGTGCAGCAGTAAGCAAAGGTTCATACAGTATTTTTATGATACCAAGCAGCGCAGCATGGACAGTTATCATCAATAAAGATGCTAATGCATCAGAAGAATCTTACAAACAAGAAAATGATGTGGTACGCTTTAATGTAACCCCAACAAATGTTGCAAGCCGTGAGCGTTTACAATACAGCTTCAGCGATTTTACAGAAGAGTCAACTTCGGTAAATATGGAGTGGGAAAAAATTCGTGTTAGCTTTAAAGTTGTTTTATCAACTAGCAAACAAGCAGTTGAAAACATTGATAAAACTTTAGGTTCAACATGGGCTCAATACAACAACGCTGCTCGTTATTATTTTGATCAAAAAGATTACAACAAAGCATTAGAGTACGTAAACTTAAGTTTAACTCTGCAAAACCACTGGTTTAATAACTGGGTAAAGGCTCAAATTTTAGCAGCTAAAGGCATGACTAAAGATGCTTACGCTTACGCTACAAAAGCAAAAGAATTGGGAGATAAAACCCCAGAAAGTTTCTGGTACAAAGCTCAGGTAGAAAAAGCTATTGAAGAATGGAAAGCTGCTGGTACAGGTAAAAAGAAATAAGATATAACGATTGATTCGTTTGAAGGCTGTCTATAATAAGGCAGCCTTTTTTGTTGGTGTAATTCTTATATCAGATTTTATCTTTGCCTTGAAACGACACTTTTACAAGATAATGAGTAAAGTAAAACATGTTGCCAATGCGTCAGCGCTTATAAATGATGCTTTTGCAAAAATGCCCGAGCACATTCAGTTAATGGTTAATAAATTACGTGCTTTGGTGCACGAGGCCGAACCACAAATTATTGAAGATTGGAAGTGGGGCCCAAACTTTTATTGCAACGGAATGGTTTGTAATGTATGGGGATTTAAAAGGCATGCCTCCATTGTGTTTTTTAACGGGGTGAATATGCAAGATAAATTTGGCTTGTTTAATGCAGGTGAGGCCAACAGTAAAATGCGCACCATTAAGTTTAACCATGTTGATGAAATTGACAGCAAACAAATTGTTGCTTATGTTAAAGAGGCTGTTAAACTCAATAAAGCAGGAGAGACCAAGGCCGATAAAACTATTGAAATACCTACCGGGTTAAAAAGTATACTAACCAAACGCAAACTATTAGCAGTGTTCAATAAGCAGAATTTCACCTTTAAAAAAGAAGCCGTGCAGGCATTTACATCAGCTAAACAAGTGGCTACACAACAGCGTAGGGTTCAAAAATTAATTGAGCAATTGCAAAGCTTATAACATGGATTTATTTGGTTTTTCAAACATCAACCCAAACACCAATTTATTGCCTGTAGATGGTGAGGTAAATTATTATGGAAAATGTTTAAAACAAGCAGATGCAGATGCATATTTACATGCCTTATTAAACAATATTGAATGGCGAAACGATGAAGCCATTATTATGGGCAAAAAAATAATTACAGCCCGAAAAGTAGCTTGGTATGGACTAAAACCTTTTGCATACACGTATTCTAAAACTACTAAATATGCATTACCTTTTACAGAAGAACTAATGCAGCTTAAAAGTATAGTTGAGGAGCAAACCGGAGAACAATTTAACTCGTGTTTGTTAAACCTTTACCACAATGGAAACGAAGGAATGGCATGGCATAGCGATGCCGAAAAAGAATTGAAAAAAAACGGAGCCATTGCATCAATAAGTTTGGGGGCTGAACGCAAATTTTCGTTTAAACATAAAGTTACCAAACAAACCGTTTCTGTTTTGTTGGAGCATGGAAGTATTTTAGTTATGAAAGGCACTACCCAAACACATTGGTTACACCGTTTACCGCCCACTACAAAAGTGATTACACCAAGGGTTAATTTAACGTTTAGGTGTATGGTTGAATAGTATTATACTTTGGTTATGAGTGTGATGTGGATTTGTGTTTTGAAATTGTACAGTGCTAAAAATCATCTTAAACCCAATTTATGCAGTAGAAGGCGAAGAATGAGCTGAACTATCTGCATTAGTTGGGTTAACCCCGATTTAGAAAATCAACTTTTGGGTGAAGTGTAACGTAAGCCAAGAAGTTAGATTTTCTAAATCGATTTATTCTATTTGTACATCAAATTAAAAATTTGGGTTGAAAAAACTTTCTCTTTATTAGGTTAAATCCTTTAAATTGCCGCTTTAAATACAATAGGCCCGCACAAGTGGCCTTAAAATTACACCGAAATTTATTTTTGATGAAATACCAAGTGGAAATGCCCGAGTACAATACAGATCGCGGGTTTATGCAAATTTCAGAGTACGGTCGCAATATTCAAAAAATGGTTGAAGTTGCCGTTGCCGAGCCCGATAGAGATAAACGCAACAGATTAGCAGGAGCTTTAATACAATTGATGGGGATGCTTAATCCGCATTTGCGTGATGTGGCTGACTACAAACACAAGTTGTGGGATCATCTTTTTGTAATCAGCGATTTTAAATTGGATGTTGATTCGCCTTATCCAATTCCTACACGAGAAAGTATTGCCATCAAACCGGATATGATGAAATATCCACAACGCAGAATTAGGTATCGCTTTTATGGAAAAAATATAGAGCAAATGATTGAGCGTGCAGGCGAAATGCCTGAAGGGCCAACAAAAGCCGGCTTCATTAACCTGATTGGTTCGTTTATGAAACAGGCTTGTAAAAACTGGAACGAAGAACAATTGAGTGACGAAGAAATTTTATCGCACCTGGAGTTATTAAGTGAAGGCCGCATACGTTTAAGCACCGAAGAAGATGTGCAGTTTAATGCCTTACAAAACCAACACCGTGGTGGTAACCGCAACTTCCGTCAAGGAAGCAACCAAGGTGGTGGAGGTAATAACCGTAATTTCCGTCAAGGCGGCAATCAACCAAACCGCAACCGCAATAATCAAGGTGGCGGAAACAATCAGCAAAATCGTAATAACCAAGGCGGAGGAAATAATAACAACAATCGTTTCCGCAACAATAATAACAATCCTAAAAACAGAGGCTAAAAACTGTTTTTGTTTTGGGTTTGATGATTTGAAATTAAACATCAACCCTAAAACTTTTTACTATTTTTTTGATGATAATGAAAGAGTACAACTTTACTGAGATAGAGCAAAAGTGGCAAAACAATTGGCGCACACAACAAGTATATAAAGTTACCGAAAACCCTAATAAACCTAAGTGTTACGTATTAAGTATGTTTCCGTACCCAAGTGGTGCAGGCTTACATGTTGGTCATCCGCTAGGTTATATTGCTTCCGATATTTATGCACGTTACAAACGCTTAAAAGGTTTTAACGTTTTGCACCCAATGGGTTATGATAGTTTTGGTTTACCGGCTGAGCAATACGCTATTCAAACCGGACAACACCCTGCAATTACTACAGAAAATAATATTGCACGTTACCGCGAGCAATTGGATAAAATAGGCTTTAGTTACGATTGGGATAGAGAAGTGCGTACTTCAAATCCTGATTATTACAAGTGGACGCAGTGGATTTTTATTGAGTTGTACAACTCGTGGTATAACCCAACAACCAATAAAGCTGAACCTATTCAAACCTTATCAGATCAGTTTAGTAAGCATGGTTTTTGTGGTGTTGATGATACGGTTTTAACCGGTGGTGTTGAGTTAGATTTTCCGCCATTTACAGCCGAAGATTGGAACAACTTTAGCACCGAAAAACGGGAAGAAGTTTTTCAAGGTTTTAGGTTGGCTTATTTAAGCGAAGCATACGTAAATTGGTGTCCGCAATTGGGCACTGTTTTAAGCAACGATGAGGTTAAAGATGGTGTAAGTGAGCGTGGTGGTTATCCGGTAGAGCGCAAGTTAATGAAGCAATGGAGCATGCGCATTACTGCTTATGCCGAGCGCTTGTTAAACGACTTAGATGGGTTAGATTGGACAGAGAGTTTAAAAGAAACGCAACGCAATTGGATTGGAAAATCGCAAGGGGCAAGCGTGCATTTTAAAGTACAGGATAAGCCTTTTGATATTGAAGTTTTTACAACCCGACCTGATACTATTTTTGGAGTTAGTTTTATTGCTGTTGCTCCTGAGTATGAGTTTTTAGATGATTTACTGGAAGGCGATTACGTTGATGACGTGATGCAATATGTTGATCAAGCTAAAAACCGTAGTGAGCGCGATAGAATGGCTGATGTAAAACGCATTAGCGGAGCATTTACAGGTTCGTATGCCATACATCCGTTTACAGGTAAAGAGGTGCCCATTTGGGTGGCCGATTATGTATTGGCAGGTTATGGAACTGGAGCTGTAATGGGCGTTTCTGCTCATGATAGTCGAGACTTTGCTTTTGCAAAACACTTTAATTTACCGGTACTTCCGGTGGTTAAAATACCGGCAGATCACGATTTAAATTCGGCTTCTTATGATGCCAAGGAAGGGCAACTTACCAACTCCGATTTTTTAAATGGATTAGAGGTAAAAGATGCGATTAAGAAAGCGATAGAATATATTGAAAAAGGCGAACACGGAAAAGGTAAAACCAATTTCCGTTTACGTGATGCCATATTTGGTCGCCAACGCTATTGGGGCGAGCCAATTCCGGTGTACTATAAAAACGGAATGCCACAGGTAATTCCTACAGATAAGTTACCATTGGTTTTGCCCGAAATTGATAAGTTTTTACCAACCGAAGATGGTGAGCCACCTTTGGCACGTGCCGATAAATGGAAATGGAACGAGGAAAAAGGCTGTGTAGACAATGAAGGTTACCCAATAGAAACCACCACCATGCCGGGTTGGGCTGGTAGCAGTTGGTACTTTTTACGTTACATGGACCCTAAAAACCAAAATGCATTTGCAAGCAACGAGGCCGTAAACTATTGGCGCAATGTTGATTTGTATATGGGAGGAAGCGAGCATGCCACCGGGCACTTGTTGTATGTGCGTTTTTGGACTAAGTTTTTATTTGATAGAGGATTTATCCCTGTAAACGAACCTGCACAAAAGTTGATTAATCAGGGGATGATAACGGGTAATTCCTTATTCATAGAATTGAGAGGAATGCAAGAGGTTAATAAAGAATATGAGCTTTCAGAAGATGGGCTTGCTCCAGATGGAATCGAAACAATTGGGCAAAAGATATTTTTTGCGTCACCATTTTTGAGTAGTAGTCGTACTTTTGATGTTGATAATAGGTTTTTTATTGGCCGAAATTTTGACGATTCAAAAAGAGTGCCACTGGTTTTTACCGAGTTAGATGGTTCAATACTCTATGAAAAATTCCACTTGTATTTGCAGTGGTATAAAATGCATTATGGAGACGAGAGTATATTCGATATTGATAAAGATGTGATATGGGAGAAAAAGCCAGATGGCTCAAAGTTTATTAGGCTTAGAGGCGAAGTAGAAAAGATGTCCAAATCTAAGTTTAATGTTGTAATTCCAGATGATATTGTTGAGAAATTCGGAGCAGATACCTTACGTTTATACGAAATGTTTTTAGGTCCGTTGGAGCAAAGTAAACCATGGAGTACACAAGGTATTGAAGGGGTGCATCGTTTCCTTAAAAAATTATGGCGTTTGTTTTTTGATGCTGATGGTAATTTAATAGTTACTAAAGATGTTGCCGATAAAAAAGAACTAAAATCGTTACACAAGTTAATTAAAAAAGTAGGCGAGGATGTGGAAGCATTTTCATTCAATACCTCTGTTCCGGCTTTTATGATTTGCGTTAACGAGTTGATAGATTTGAAATGTAACAAGCACGAAATTTTAGAGCAAGTTTTGGTTTGTTTACATCCTTACGCACCACACATTACCGAAGAATTATGGCATGCTTTGGGTAACAATAGCTCAATTGCAGATGCACAGTTTCCAGAATTTAATGCCGAGTATTTGGTTGAAGATAGTTTTAGTTATCCGGTATCAATAAATGGCAAGCACCGCACCAATATTGAGTTTAGCTTAAATGCGACTCAGGCCGAAATTGAACCTGTGGTATTGGCTGATGAGTTGGTTCAAAAATGGTTAGAAGGTAAAACGCCTAAGAAAATCATTTTCGTAAAAGGTAAGATCATCAACATGGTGGTGTAGTTTTTATACCATCATTTTAAATATAAAAAGCTGTTTCGTTGCACAATGAAACAGCTTTTTTTGTGGGTTGAGTTCAATCTTTTTTCGCTCACAGAAAACTCAGAATTGCACAGGCTTTTAATTGAAACCGCAGAGCAACGCAGAGTTTTTCGCTGAGTGGACAAGAGAGCAAAGTCT
>CAZRVA010000027.1:0-28283 GCA_964603255.1 uncultured Chitinophaga sp. | reverse complement strand
GCTCTGGTGCAACTACACCCACTACATAATAAAATTTGTATTGGTTGTTTTCATTAGCAATATCAACCACACCTTTTTTATCATATAATTTATCGGTGTTGCTGCTTTCGCCACGCTCAGCTTTTTGTTCGGTTACAACCACTGCACCGGTCATTTTTTTGCTTAGTTTAGCTTTAATTTCATCACTGCTTTTTCCTTCGTTAGCCATTTTCATTGCAGCCTTTTTAGTTTTTTCATCCAAGCAGCTGTATGTTAAAATTCTTACACGCTCTTTCCACATGTATTTGGTTTTGTTTGCTTCATGAAATTTCTCTAAACCTGCAGTATCAATAACAGCTTTGTTCCAAACTTTTTTATCGGTTAAATCAAACAACAAAATACCATCATGATACTCTTGCATTAAGTTACGGAAGTCCTCGTATTTGGTTTCTAACTGAGATTCCTCGTAAGCCAATGCCTCATCATCTACATAACGTTTGTAAATGTTATTTACCATCATAAGTACTGATTGACCCGGCTCAAAATGATCGTGTGTTCTTTCAATATATTTGGCAAAATCATTTGCTGTGTAATTGTTTTTACCTAAGCTAAACAATACGTTTTTGCCAAACTTCTTTTCGTCAACCACATAACCATCCATAAACATGGTGCTGTCGCAAGCATTTACAAATGCTTTAAAGTTGGCTGCATTTTCTTTAAAATTGTTTTCGCGTTTAATACGTGCCGATACTGATGCTTTGCTACTTTCTGCACGGCTATCACGAGCAACTTTGGTTTTTAAACTTTCCTCTAATTCTTTAAATGGAGCAACAGGTTTACTCTCTACCATTTTAATTATGTGGAAGCCGTATGTTGTTGAAAATACTTTTGAAACTTCATCTTTATCTAATCCAAATGCTACTTCTTTAAATTCTTCCGGAAAACGGCTGCTACTCGATATCCAATTCATTACACCTTTATTGGGTTTACTTCCTTCATCGGTACTGTATTTCGCAACCAATTCATCAAAAGTAGCTGAACCCGATTTTAAAGCTTGTGCAACACTATCAATAATTAATTTTTGCTCTGCAATGGTTTCTTGAGATGCGTTTGCACCTGTGCTACGCATAATGTGTTGAACTTTTACCTCGCCACGTGCATCACGTGTATTATTTACTTTAATAATATGATAACCAAAACGTGTACGGAAAGGCATAGAAACCTGACCTTTTGGTGTAGTGTAAGCCATTTTTTCAAACGGATAAATCATATCAAAAGCAGCAAACCAACCTAAGTTTCCGTAATTACTTACAGCAGATGGATCATCTGAGTTGTTAGCCGCTAATGAGTCAAAACTTTCACCTTTTAAATGACGTTTGCGTAACTCCAACGCTTTATTGTAGGCTGCTAAAGTATCAGCAGGTTTAGCATTTTCGGTGCAATTAATTAAAATGTGACTTGCATTTACTTCCTTTAACATGTGGTCGTATGCCTCTTTAACCAAAGCCTCTGTAGCTTTTTTATCAGTTAAATACGGGTTAGCCAACTGTTTGCGGTAACCGGCCAATTCATTTTTAAAATTACTAAAAGTGTCCAACTGCATTAATCTGGCTTCCTTTACCTTCATTTTAAAGTTTTGGTAAAGTTCCAAATACTCTCTTACACTCTCTTCTGTTGGGGTTTCTTTTTGGTTACGGTTTTTTGATAATAAACGCTCAAACTCCGATTTGTAAACGGTATCTGTACCGTATGTAAATACAACAGGATCTACTTTTTTTACGGTTGCTGTTTGTACGTTAGCTTTAACAGGCGTACCCTGTTTTTTAATTGGCTTCTGTGCAAATGTAAATGAAGTAACTAATGTTAATACACTTAGTGTTACTGTTTGTTTATTCATTTGTTTGATTAATTTATTGTTTATCCTTATTTTGAGGAGATGCAAAAATATAAAAATTAGTGGCTTTAGCTAATGTTTAAAAGGTATTTGCTTTTGTGTTGATTATGAGGCGTGTTTTCCTTTGTTTTATTAGGGTTTGGGTTGATATTCAGACCAAAATACCTGTTAAAGTAGATGTAAAAAAGAAAGGCTACTTAAAGTAGCCTACCTTGTTATGTTTTTTTACCAATGCAATTACTGCATCTTTTAGTTCCTGAACGTTGGTTTTTTGAGTGGCAGAAATAAAAATTGCAGGTGCATTTTCTTTAGCCATCCAAGTGTTTTTTAAACGCTCAATGTATGGAATATCTTCTTCGCCTTCTTCAATTTCATCAGGCAACCTCAATGGCTCTTTTAGTTTGTCAATTTTATTAAATACCAAAAGTATAGGCTTTTTGTGTGCTTTAATTTCTTCCAAAGTTTTATTTACCACTGCAATTTGGTCTTCAAAATTTGGGTGCGAAACATCCACAACGTGTATAAGTGCATCGGCCTCTGTAATCTCATCCAATGTACTTTTAAAACATTCAATTAACTGATGTGGTAACTTACGGATAAAACCAACCGTATCTGTTAACAAAAATGGGATATCATCAATAACTACCTTACGTACGGTACTATCTAAGGTTGCAAAAAGTTTATCTTCTGCAAGTACATCACTTTTGCTCAACATGTTTAGTATGCTCGATTTACCTACGTTGGTATAGCCCACCAAAGTAATCCTAACTTTATCGTCACGATTTTTTCTGCGGGTTTCGGCTTGTTGTTCTATCTCTTTTAAACGTGCTTTGTACTTACCAATTGTATCACGAATCACACGTCTATCTGTTTCAATTTCACTCTCGCCCGGACCACGGGTACCAATACCTCCTGCATGCTTAGTTAAGTGAGTCCACATACGCGTTAAGCGCGGTAACAAGTATTGCGCTTGTGCCAGTTCAACCTGCATTTTAGCCTGAGCTGTTCTTGCGTTGGTGGCAAAAATGTCTAAGATTAAGTTGCTGCGATCTAATATTTTGCATTTAAGTGTATGCTCAATGTTGCGTATTTGAGATGGACTTAATTCATCGTCAAATATCACCATGTCAATTTCGTTTTCAACAACAAAAGCGGCAATTTCTTCTAGTTTACCTTCGCCCACAAAAGTACCTGCATGTGGTTTAGGTAAACGCTGTAAAAAACGTTTAACCACGCGTGCTCCGGCAGTTAAGGTTAAAAAAGCCAACTCGTCTAAATATTCCTCGGCTTGCTCTAATTTTTGTTGTTGAGTAACCACGCCAACCAAAACAGCTGTTTCTTGTTTTTTGTGCGTATCGTGTAAGGTATTGTTTTTTGCCATGTATTGTAAGTTGCGAAAATACAACAAGTTTTTTGTTGTGTGGAGGTTATTTTGATTGGTGCGCTTAACCACGGTACTCAGTTTAATGCCTTCGGCAAAGGATTTAACCACAGCGACCACGAAGAAAACACGGTGAGCACAGCGGAGGGAATGCCTTCGGCAGAGGATTTAACCGCAGCGGCCACAAAGAAAACACGAGGAGCACAGCGAAGAGAATGCCTTCGGCAAAGGATTTAACCACAGCGGCCACGAAGAAAACACGGTGAGCACAGCGTAGGGAATGCCTTCGGCATGGGAGGTTGAACCACAGAGCCACAGCGGCACAGAGGAGTTCACCGCGAAGTCGCTAAGGCGCAAAGGTTGCCTTCGGCATGGGAGTGGAAACCCTGTCAGTGGTTTCAGACCCTGACAGTGGTTGACTAATAATTAAACTTTCTTTTAAATGCCGTGATTTATGTGAGCAATTATTTCGCTGTTATCGCTGTGAAAAACGCTGCGTTCGCTGTGGTTATTTATGGGTATATTGTTGTAACGTTTGCTTTGCCTACTTTTGGCAATTATTTTTAGCTATGATCGAGACAGCATCAAGTATCAGACATGTAAACATAACCCGCTACGTTACGCCTTTGCGCGAAGGTGGCTCAATGCCGGGTTTGGTTGAGGCAGATGACGGATTTTTATATGTAATTAAATTTAAAGGAGCAGGTCAGGGCGTTAAAGCGTTGATTGCCGATTTTATTGGTGGTGAGTTGGCTCGTGCTGCCGGATTAAATACTCCGGAGTTGGTGTTTGCAACACTTGATGAAGCTTTTGGCAGAACCGAACCCGATGAAGAAATTCAAGATTTACTTAAAGCCAGTGTAGGTTTAAATCTAGGTGTTCATTATTTAGCGGGCTCTATCACTTACGATGCATTGGTTACTAAACTAGATGCAAATTTGGCTTCTAAAATTGTTTGGTTAGATGCCTTTTTAACCAACGTTGATCGTACGGTAAGAAATACCAATATGCTTACTTGGAACAAACAATTATGGTTAATAGATCATGGTGCATCGTTGTACTTTCACCACAGCTGGGATAATTGGAAAGAGCAAGCCATCAAACCGTTTGTTATGATTAAAGATCATGTGTTATTGCCCATGGCATCAAACTTAAACAACATGCATGATGAAATGTTAAAACGCATTACCCCTGAAGTGATACAAAACATTGTACATGCAATTCCTGAGACTTGGCTAACTAACACCAACGTGGGTTTACCTGCAAACGAAGTTCGCGAGGTGTACCATCAATTTTTAACCACACGTTTAGCAAACAGTTCAATATTTTTAAACGAAGCCAACCATGCAAGAGAAAAACTTATTTGAGTACGCTATTGTTAAAATAGTACCAAGGGTTGAACGTGGCGAATGTTTAAATGTTGGCGTGGTATTGTTTTGTAAAAAAAGCAAATACCTTAAAGCTAAATTTGGGTTTGATGAACAGCGCATTTTAAGTGCTTTTCCTTGGGCTGATGTGGATGATATTAAACAACATTTAATGGCGTTCGAACAAATTTGTATCGGTAACAATCAACCCGGAACCATTGCATCTCTTGACGTGCAATCGCGGTTTAAATGGTTAACTGCAAAACGCAGCACGGTTATTCAAACCTCCGAAACACATCCTGGTTTTTGTAACGATGCTGATTTAAAATTAGAACTATTGTACAACGAATTGGTGGCAACACCTCAATCATAACCTATGTCGAATTTAAAAACATGGATTAGCGCAATGCGACTGCGTACTTTGCCATTGGCCGTTTCGGGCATTTTAATGGGAAGCGCTTTGTCTGATTTAAGTGGAGTAGAATCGCACAAAATGATTACGATTTTAGCTTTACTTACCGCTATTTTTTTACAAATACTAAGTAACCTGGCCAACGATTATGGCGATTTTACCAAAGGCACCGATAACCAAAATAGGGTAGGGAATATGCGTGCTTTACAAAGCGGAAATATTACGCCACAAGCCATGTTGCGTATGATTATTGTGTTTGTGGTGTTAAGTTTAATCAGCGGTATTGGTTTGCTTTACCTTGCTGCCGATGGCAACATCAACTACTCGTTTTTACTATTTTTTATTTTAGGGTTGGCCTCCATTGCCGCAGCTATTAAATACACTGTTGGCAAAAGTGCTTATGGTTATAGTGGTTTGGGTGATGTGTTTGTGTTTGTGTTTTTTGGATTGGTAGCCGTATTGGGTGTTTACATTTTACACAACCATTTTACTTGGCGTTGGCCGGTTGATAAATGGATGATATTACCCGCAATAACCGTTGGATTTTTAAGTACAGCTGTTTTAAACACCAACAATATACGCGATATAGAAAACGATCGGGCCTCTGGAAAAAATACCATTGTAGTTAAAATGGGTTTGCAAAAAGCACGTATCTATCATTGGTTTTTATTGTTAGGTGCGTTGCTTTCATTGGCATTTTTTATTCAAGCCAATTTGTTGCATTGGATTCAATATTTAAGTTTATTGGCTTTTATTCCCATCATTAAGCAAGGTGTTACTGTTCAAAAATTGGAACCATCGCCAAAGTACAATGCTTTATTAAAGCAATTAAGTATTTCAACCTTAATGTTGGTGGTGGTTTTTGTGGTAATTCAAACCGTAGCCTTAGGAATTTTTGTGAGTAATACGATTAATAATTTTGTGAAATAATGTTTGTTGCCTCATACTTAAAACACCAATTACAATTTAAAAGGCCAGCCAAAACATCGCGTAATACCATGCAAACGCATACGGTATATTACGTAGTGCTAACCAGTAAAACCGAACGTAAAAGTTATTGGGGCGAAGCCGCTCCATTACCTGGATTGAGTGTTGATGATGTTACACAAATAGAAAATAAAATAAACGAATGTTGTACAGCTGTAACCAATGGTTATACGTTTAATATGTTAGATTTTTCAGGTTTCCCCAGCGTGCAGTTTGCTTTTGAAACGGCTTTTTTGGCTGCACAACACCAAGCAGATTTTTTGTTGTTTGATACTCCATTTTACCGCAGCCAACAGCCTGTTGCTATTAATGGTTTGGTGTGGATGAATGAAAAAGAAACCATGCTGCAAGAAGCCTTGGAAAAAGCTTCACATGGTTTTGATACCATAAAATTTAAAGTAGGTGCATTGGATTTTGATGAAGAATGTCGCATGCTTGAAACATTCAGAAAGCAGTTTAATGCTTTTAAAACAACCATACGTTTAGATGCCAATGGTGCTTTTGCAACCGATGAAGCATTAGAAAAATTACGCGAACTTTCCCGTTTTGAAATTCACAGCATAGAGCAACCTATTAAACCCAAACAATGGGATGCCATGCAAGAACTTTGTGCCAAATCACCCATAGCCATTGCATTAGATGAAGAGTTAATTGGGGTTGATGTAAAAGCAGATGGGCAACGAATGCTTCAACACATAAAACCACAACACATTATTTTAAAACCTACTTTGTTGGGCGGACTTTCAAACAGCGAAGCATGGGTTAAGTTAGCACAGCACAATAACATAGGTTGGTGGGCTACTAGTGCATTAGAGAGCAACATTGGCCTAAACGCCATAGCACAATGGACAGCCACACAACACTTACAAGTTCCTCAAGGACTTGGCACAGGTAGTTTATATACCAACAACATTCCTTCTCCGTTAACGGTAAGCAACGGGCAGTTGGTGTATGATAAAAGTAAAAAGTGGGAGTTGATTTAGATGTGTTCTTGTTTCTGATTTTTGGAAAAGGTGCAACCCCAAGAATAAAAATTATCAAATTCTTTTGTAACTTTTTGCTTCTTCAAATGCTAATTCAACAAGGCCCAAAAACAATAAACCACAACTAGTTAAAAAGTATTGCCAGTTTGGGGTGGCAACCCCAAGAATAATGAATCTCCAAAATTTCTTTTCGCACTTTTTTTAGAAAAAAGTACTGCAAAAAATCAAACGATTTCATGGCGCTTCATCACCAACACGCGCAAGTCCAACCGCCCCTTGGCCCTTGGTGATTCCACCCGCAGAAGGCGGCCCCGCCAAATCGTTTAAAACCCACCGCACGCTGAGTCCTTCAATCAAAACTTATTGATTTAACGAGCTCCAATTATGAGCGATGAGCCATACTTGAAGGACTCCACTCGGCCTATGATGATTTTACATAACAATCAAGAGGACTGTTTGCGGGCCAGGCTTAGTAAGCAATCCAGAAATGAAGCGTAGCGTAATGGCTTGGATTGCGTAGCAAAAACAGGCATTGTAGATTGTAGTAAAAGCAGCATAAGCCTTGAATTTTTTGGATACTTTTTAGCTCTGTATCTTTATGTTTTCAGTGGTATCGCTGAATGTAAACATTTGTTTCAAGACAACTGCGCAGCAATCAACGAGGAAAAAAAACAATAAACAACTACGAGTTAAAAATTATCGCGGTTTCGAAGCTTCGGAATGGGGGCGCTACCCCAAAAGTAAAATTATCAATTTCTTTGTCACTTTTTGTGTGGGCAAAAAGTAACCAAAAAGCCCACCACGAATGCCAAATCCGACCTGATTCCTCGCGCAAGGCCAACCGGCCCTTGACCCGAATCAGTCGGATTTCACACCATTCGTGAATGCCCACTGCACCTGAGTTATTCAATCAGAATTTATTGATTCTGCATTTAAAGAGTTCATGCTTGATTGCTAAATAATTATTGAAGAACTCTACCAAACATTACCACCAACCACCATTTCCTTATTCTCAAATTTACACTTAAACTTGCGGTAGTGAATTACGAACAAACATTAACGTATTTATTTAGTCAGTTGCCCATGTTTACACGCATTGGTGCTGCTGCTTTTAAAAAAGACTTAACCAACACACTTGCTTTATGTAAGGTGTTAAATAATCCGCATAAAGAGTTTGAATCCATACACATTGCAGGTACAAATGGCAAAGGGTCAACCTCGCACATGTTGGCCAGTGTGTTGCAAGAAGCAGGTTTTAAAGTGGGCTTGTATACATCACCACATTTAAAAGATTTCAGGGAGCGTATTCGCATTAATGGCGAGCCCATACCTGAGCAATTTGTGGTTGATTTTGTAGCTCAATACAAAACGCATTTTGACGAAATTAAACCTTCGTTTTTTGAATGGACAGTGGCATTGTGCTTTCATTATTTTGCCATTGAAAAAGTAGATGTGGCAGTAATAGAAACCGGCTTGGGCGGACGATTAGATTCAACCAATGTAATAACGCCTGAGTTAAGTGTAATTACCAACATAGGTTGGGATCACATGGACATGTTGGGCGATACCTTGCCTAAAATTGCTGGCGAAAAAGCAGGCATCATTAAAAGTGGTGTACCTGTGGTTATTGGCGAATATCATGCAGAAACATGGCCGGTGTTTGAGTATGCTGCTAATGTAAAAGAAAGTCCGATTGTATTGGCTTCAGAAACAGTTTCCTTTCAAAACATCAACCAAAATAGTGAGTACATTGCTGCTGATGTTTACTACAACGACAAACCTTTTTTAAGGCAACTAAAGTGTGATTTAACCGGAAATTATCAGCTCAACAACATTAAAACTGCTATTACAGCTTTGTTGGAATTAAAAGAAATTGGTTTCGAAATTCCGTTTCAAGCCATATTAACCGGAATGGCCAAAGTAAAAGAAAATACTGGCTTAATGGGACGTTGGCAAATTTTACAACAGCAACCTTTAATGGTTGCCGATACCGGTCATAATGTGGATGGATTGGCTTATGTGTTGGAACAAATAAAACAACAAACCTACACACAATTGCACATGGTAATTGGAATGGTGCGCGATAAAGACATTACTAAGGTGTTAAGTATGTTGCCCAAAGAAGCCACGTATTATTTTACCAATGCCAACATACCAAGAGCTATGCCTGCAAACGAATTGGCCGAAATTGCAGCAGGATTTGGTTTAAATGGCAAGGTTTATGCAAATGTAGTTGAAGCAAAGCAAGCAGCTTTAAACAATGCCGCACAAACAGATATGATATTTATAGGTGGCAGTACGTTTATTGTTGCTGAGGCTTTGTAATGCCGAAATTGTGTGATGTAAGCCGTTTTGTTAGTTACTTATTTTCAATGGCATTCGGCATTAAACATGGTAATTTATTTCAGCTAGCGCCAAAACAAATACAATTGGTATAAATTGCAACCTTTAAAACACAACATGAAAAATCTATTATTAATTATAAGTCTATTTGCCGGAACGTTAGTTTTTGCCCAAAACGATAGCATCAATCCTGAGCGTATTACTTATGAGTTTTTTTCGGGTAAAAGCATCGACATCAAAAACAACGAAGGCAGCATTTATCCTGAGATGATATCGGGTAACAAAATTGTTTTTCAATACAGCAAACAACATGCAGAGCGTCCGGCAATTTCTGATGATGAAATGTTTGAAAGCCTTTTATTTGAAGTAGACTCAACCTGGAAAAACTTCACCTTTAAAAAGAAGATGGCCTTGAGTAAAGCTACTTACCAATTGGGTTGTTTTTGTATTGGAAGAGGTTATCATAAAATTGATGGTGGTTACATTAAAGGAAAAAAATTAGCCAACGGAAATTACTTTATTACTGCCGATGTATTTATTAAATACGACAACGGGGTAAAGAAAAAAATAAAATTTAAAGGCGAGTTTAAAGCTGTAAATGCAGGTTAATATTTTTACAGATGGAGCTGCACGCGGCAATCCTGGTCCGGGCGGGTATGGTGTGGTGTTGATAGCGGGTAAACATTACAAAGAACTATCAGCCGGATACCGCAATACTACCAACAACCGCATGGAGTTATTAGCTGTTATCAAAGCCTTAGAAGCCATGAAAGTAGAAGGCATAAACATTACCATACATACCGATAGTAAATATGTGTGCGATGCGGTAACAAAAGGGTGGGTGTTTAACTGGCAACGCACCAATTTTAAAGACAAAAAAAATGCTGATTTATGGAGGCAGTTTTTGCGTTTGTATCCTAAAAATAAAATTACGTTTAAGTGGGTTAAAGGTCATGCCGGACATAAAGAAAACGAACGTTGTGATGTTTTAGCCACCACAGCAGCCGATGACAAAACAAATTTATTGGTAGATGAAGGATTTGAAAGCGGGATGTTTAACTAGTGCTAAACCACTCACTGATTGCGGCTTTCGGGCCGTTTTTTTATTATAAATGGATTGTCATTTTTTTGTCGGGAAATGCACGTTTTATAAATTTTAAGAAAAATTCTGTTGCATTACTGATTTTCGTCAGTATATTTACAGTATCAAAAATCAACCAACTCACAGCAATTAATACATAAAGCTATAGAAAACACTCTACACTAATTTTTAAGTACTTCAATTATTCTCTAACCCTAAATTGTTTAGGCCATGAAAAACGTACAGCAGATTAGTGACCAAGAGTTGGTTCACCTCTACATTCAAGGAAACGAAGCTAGCCTAGAGCAGCTCGTAAAACGTCATCAGCGCAGCATTTTTAGCGCCATTTATCTATTGGTAAAAAATAGGGCACTGGCCGAAGATATTTTTCAGGAAACATTCATTAAAATCATCCAAACCTTACGCCAAGGTAATTACAACGAAGAAGGAAAGTTTGGTCCATGGGCCGTGCGCATTGGCCGTAACTTAACCATCGATTACATCCGTAAACAAAAACGTAACTTAACCATTACCGATAGTGAAGGCAATGATATTTTAAGTTACATTCAAATTGCGGAAGAAAGTCGTGAAGACAAGTTAATCCAATATCAAACCGAACAAAACATCAAGGAGTTGGTAAAACGTTTGCCCGATGAGCAGCGCGAGGTTCTGATTATGCGTCATTGGGGCGACATGAGTTTTAAAGAAATAGCCGATAAAACCGGAGTTAGTATTAACACTGCTTTGGGGCGTATGCGTTATGCTTTAAATAACTTGCGCAAAATGATGGATCAACAAACGGTAAAAATATAAAGTGCTGTTAAATAGGATTTTGTGTTGATTTTAATTTGGCTTACAATAAAGTTGTAAGTGGCTGCGTTTTATTACTGAACTTAAAAATAAAACAGGCCTATGCCACAAAAATCTACACCTAACCAGTTAATAGCCTTATTGTACAACGAACTTGAACCTGCAGCCAAAAACAGCTTGCTGGAAGAATTGAGTTTAAACAACGACTTACAACAGGAGTTGAATGATTATGCCGAGACCATTAGTTTTTTAGAAGAGGCAGAGTTGGATGCCAACCCAACATCTATACAATTGATTTTGGAGTATTCGGCAAAATCTCAGGAATTGGAACACGCTTAGTGCCGGCAGATATTGTTTGTTGTTTACAAAATAAAACACCCCGAATGCTTCTGGTATTCGGGGTGTTTTTTTATAGGTTTAGTTAGAGTTTTATTCAAACTCAATTAAAACAGCACCTTTTTCTACCGCTGTTTTTTCGGAAACGTTTATCTTTTTAACAACACCATCTCCGGCAGCTTTAATTACATTCTCCATTTTCATAGCCTCCAACACCAAAAGTGCATCGCCTTTCTTAACGGTATCTCCAACTGCCACATTCATGCGCAAAACCAAGCCAGGCATTGGAGCCTTCAAATTGTTTACCTTACCTGCTGCAAGTTTATCCATACCCAACTGTTTAAGTAAGGCATCAAACTGATTTTGTATAGCAACCTGATACTTCACCCCATTAACTATTACACTTAATTGTTTTCCTGTTTCATCAATACTTCCTAACTCAATTGTAAGTGATTGGTTGTTGATGATAGCATGGTATTTATGTTCGCCAATTTGGGTCCAATCTGGGGTAACTACTTCACCGTTAAGTGTAATATTATTCGATTTTGTATCAATTTCAAATTGTTTATTATCGTTTACTTTGGCGGTAATCATTTTATTTTATTGTTTAAGTTTTTATTGTTTAATTGTAACCCATGATCAGCATTAACAAAACATATTTATTAGCTGTTGCAAGTGCAATTACAATTACAGCATGCAAAGTAAATAAAAACAGTTCATCATCAAACAATCCAATACAAAAAAGTGAATTAAGCGCTGTAACGGTTAGGCCGGTAGTTAAAGGTCCATACCGCGAAACAACCGAAAGGCACATTGATTTGGAGCACATGAAACTAGCCGTAAGCTTTAATTACCAAAAGCAACATGTATTGGGTAAAGCTATTTTAATTGCTCGTCCATATTTTTACGATTTAAAATCGGTTGAGTTAGATGCCCGTGGGTTTGATATAAAACAAGTGGCGTTATTAAATGGGAGTGATACCACAAACTTAAAGTACAACTACAATGGCGAGAAGTTGTTGGTGTTTTTAGATAAGACTTATACCCGCAAACAAAGCTTTAAGTTGTTTATTGATTACGTGGCCAAGCCCAATGAAATTAAAGGAATGAAGGGTGTTGCCATAAAAGATGATAAAGGTTTATACTTTATTAACCCACTTGGAACAGAAAAAGATAAACCACGCCAAATTTGGACACAAGGTGAAACGCAATCTAACTCGTGTTGGTTCCCTACCATTGATGCGCCAAACGAAAAAATAACACAAGAAATTGCCATTACTGTTGATGATAAAGACATCACCCTAAGCAATGGTGAATTGATGATGAGCAAAAATAATCCTGATGGCACACGAACTGATTTTTGGAAACAAACCAAACCGCATGCACCATACCTTGTAATGCTTGCTGTGGGCGAGTTTGCACAGGTTAAAGATTACTGGCGTGATAGTATAGCAGTTGATTACTACGTGGAGCCAGAGTATAAAAAATATGCCAAGATGGTGTTTGGTAATACACCTGAAATGATGGAAGTGTTTAGCAAAAAGTTAGGCGTTGATTACCCTTGGAATAAATACAGCCAAATTGTGGTACGCGATTTTGTGAGTGGGGCTATGGAAAATACATCTGCAGTTATTCATTACGATTTATTACAGCATGACCACAGGGAACATTTGGACAATCCACATGAAGATATTATTGCACACGAGTTGTTTCATCATTGGTTTGGCGATTTAGTGACTTGCGAAAGCTGGAGCAACATTCCATTAAACGAAAGTTTTGCAACCTATGGAGAGTACATTTGGCAAGAAAATAAATACGGTTTAATGGAAGCTGATTGTGAGTTTAACAACAACTTAAGAGCATACTTAAATCAAAAAAATAAGCACAAAGTTGAACCTATTCGTTACCACTATGGCAGCCGTGATGATATGTTTGATGTGGTGAGTTACCAAAAAGGAAGTTTGATTTTACACATGCTGCGTAAGCACATTGGCGATGAAGCATTTTTTGAATCGTTAAAATTATATTTAACTAAAAATGCATTCAAAACAGCCGAGTTAGCCGATTTACGCATGGCTTTTGAAGAAGTAACCGGTAAGGATTTAAATTGGTTTTTTAACCAGTGGTTTTTAAAAGCGGGTCATCCAATTTTAGAATATAACTACACTTATAACGACACCAAACAATCGGTAAAGTTAACCATCACGCAGAAGCAAGACAGCACCATGGGGGTTTACAAATTGCCTATTAAGGTTGATGTGTACACCGAAAATGGAGTGAAAAAAGAAAGCATTACAGTTACTGAAAAACAACAAACATTTGAGTTTACAACTGATGCAAGAATTAAGTTTGTAAATGTTGATGCTGATAGATGTTTATTGGCCGTCATTCAAGACAATAAACCATCAAGCGAGTATAAGGCTGCCATTATGGAAACGCCTTTGTTTATGGATAAATATTATGCGGTAAATGTTTGGCTTGATAATATGAATGATTCGATTACTGCAAATGAAGAAGAAACTATCAATTACCTGTTAAATCATGAGTTTTGGGGCGTAAGAGATTTGGGTTTAAGTGCTGTAGAAAAATTACATCCAACTCAACGCATATTGTTTGATGCTAAATTAGCCGAATTGGCTGTTAAGGATGATAAATCGGCAAACCGCGCAGAGGCTGTTACATTGCTTGCACAAAACAATCCATCAAAACATGCTGTAGTTTATCAAACTGCCATAAACGATTCGGCATACAGTGTGGTAAGTGCCGGTTTACAAGCATTGGCTTCGGTTGATTCTGTTTTGGCAAAATCGTACATCCAAAAGTTTACGCACATTAACAATGCGAAATTGCAATTAAGTATTGCAGGTATTTTAGCTGATTATTCTACAAGCGATGAGGTAAGTTATTTTGAACGCTGGATGGGTAAGTTAGGATTTTTCCGTTTTGCATTTATGAATCAATATGTACAATACCTACAAATGGCCGATAAAGCTGTGCAGCAAAAAGCTATTGTTGGTTTAAAAAACTTTTATCAAACCACTACTGATAAAGGCATGAGAAACTTAATGCCAACATGGATAAACTATATGCAAGCGCCATGGAAAGATAAGTTGGCTAACTTAGAAGAACAAAAATTAAAAGCTAAAAAAGACGAAGTGAAAATTAAACAAATTGATGAGCAAATTTTGGAAGTGCGAATGATGATGGATGCTTATCAAAGTATTGTGAAGTAGTTAAGTAAATTGAATTGAACTGGATAGATAAAACAGAGGCTTATGTAAAACAAGAGCTACAGCAAGCAGAGGGTGGTCATGATTGGTGGCACGTATACCGTGTTTGGAATAACGCTAAAACTATTGCTGCTAAAGAATATGTAGATGTTATGGTGGTTGAGTTAGCTGCTTTGTTGCATGATATTGCCGACCCGAAATTTTATGCCGGTGATGAAAATATTGGTCCGCAAAAGGCGCAGCTATTTTTAACTGATATTGGTGTTGACGAATTGGTAATTAATCATGTGGTGAATATCATTAAACACATGTCGTTTAAACAATCGTTTGAAGGTGTTTCGTTTTCATCTAAAGAAATGTTGGTAGTGCAAGATGCCGATAGGTTAGATGCCATTGGTGCCATTGGTATTGCCCGTACATTTAATTACGGTGGTTTTAAAAACAGGGCCATTTACAATCCCGACATCAAACCACAACAATACACCGATAAAGAGGCTTATAAAAACAGCACTGCGCCAACTATCAATCACTTTTACGAGAAGTTATTGTTGCTAAAAGATACCATGCATACCAACACTGCCAAACAAATGGCCGAAGATAGGCATGCTTTTATGGAACAGTTTTTAGCTCAGTTTTACAAAGAGTGGGAGGGACTTAGTTAACCTTTTTTAGGGTGAAGTTTTCCAACTTCAATAGGTTTAAGTAACTTGTTTGATAGCTGTTGCTTTCTTTGTGTTTAACAAACTTAAAAGTAGTACCTAAAGTTGGAATCGACTTATCAGCCAACTTATCCATAAACTTTTTACCATTCTGATTTAATGCATCGGTAAACATTAACATTTGGTCGTAACCTTTAATGGCAGCCTCGGTAGGTTCTGTGCTAAAACGCTCACGGTATTTAGCCACAAATTGTTTCACTTCATCACGGCTGTAATCGGTGTAATACGGACTAAAAACCGATAAGTTGCAACGTTGGTAAAGGTTGTAATCTACATTTTTAAACTCAAACCACTGCATTAAACCATAGGTAGTAAGTTTATTGATGGTTGATGTATCTCCCATATTGCGTAATGTACTTAACACTGCATTTTCTTGTGTAGCAGCAACTACAATATGATTTGCATAAAGAGTGGATGCATACAATTTTAAATCCAATGCCGAGTTGTGTTCCAATACGCGAATGCGGAGTTTTTTATTGGCAGCAAGCGTTTTAAAGGCTTGTCCTATACTTTTACCAACAATAGATTTATCGTACACCACAATAATATTTGCAGCGGTATCAGCCGTTAAAATTTGTTTTAATATGATGTTGGCATAAGTGGGCAAGTCTGGGTTGGCTGAAATCCAAAACGGATCATCCATTTTAATTTTGCTGAATGTCATTAACGGAGAAACGTGGTACACTTCGTTCTTTTTGCAAAACTGCGAAAGTACTTGATTTCCACCCTGACGAACCGGCCCAATGATTAATTCACTTTCTTTAAATGATGTTTTCTGCATGATGCGCACAACAGTCATGCTATCGTTTTCGGTATCAAAAACACTAAGCCTAACTTTTACTCCTGCACGTTCAAAAGAATCTAATGCTATCAGAGCGCCTTGGTAATATTCTCTGCAAATATTGCCCAATTCAGCATCTTTATAATTGGGGTTTTCAATGATTTGTTTGCTGCAAAAAGGCAAAAGCAAACTCACATTATTGGCCCTTTTATTTTGTGCCGATAACTGAATTGCAGCAAGCGTAAGTATAAACGCAACAACAATGTGTTTCATTCAATAATGATTTATAAGCAGTTAATTAATAGTGCAATGATAAGCTAAAGAAGTTATTCTTTAACCGGTAATACCCAAGCTTCAGGATTTTCGGTAGATTTAATGCTATCCATTAAACGTAAGGCCTCTTCGCGGTTGCTTACTTTGCGGTAGCTAACACGGTTGCAGTTAATTTTTTTGTTTAACAGCAATTGTGCATCAAATCCTTTTGCTTTAAGCATGTTGTAAAATTTGCGTGCATTTGCTTCATTGCAAAATACACCACCAATTACATGGTACGAAAATGCAGTGCCACGGGTTTCACTTACCGCAACTTCAATTGCAGGTTCGGGGTTAACCACAGGGGTTTCTTCAACAATTGGTTGAGTAACTTCTGTTGGCGTTGGTTCAACCAACGAGCCATCCTCGTTAAAGAAATATCCACCAAAGTTAGGAGCACTTTTGGTACTGTAGGCAAAAGCCTCAGCAATGTTTAATGTAGTGTTTTCAACTGTATTTACTTGGGTTGATTCAGTTTCAGCAGGAGTTTCTGTTATTACTTCCTCTTCAACCACAACAGGCGACTCTGGAATGTAAGTTGTTTCTGTATCTTTTTCTGTTTTTGCAGAAAGCTCAGGAGTGACAACTTCATTAGGTTTGTTGTCGTTAGACATCAATGAATCAAACCAAGAATGAATTCCGGTTGTATTTATTTTTGCCCCACCGGCCAAGTTGCTGTCTGTTAAAAATATGTAGGCATTTAAACCCAACATCACCACTAAAACCGCGGTTAATGCCTTAAGTGCAATGTTTTTGGCTTTTTGTTTACGGCCAACAGGTTTAATATCTTTTCTATCCTTAAACAAACGGGTACGTTTAGCACCTGTAATAAAATCGGCAACTGGTGTAGCTTGTAATGGCAATAAACCAAACGAGGCATAAAGATAAGTATTGTGCTTGTTGGGTAAAAACACATAATTAGCTTCCGCATTTAAACGGAAAGTGCCAAAAGTATCAATATCTATTTGCTTGGTTTGCTCAAGTTTGTTTTTGAAATCGGTAATCAAATCATCAATAACTCTCAAAGCCTCGCTATATGTTATACCAAAGTTTTGTGCAACAAATTGAACCAGAAGGCCATCGTTGGTTTTTAAGTTTTGGTTAAACATAACCCTGCGTGCAGGAGGAGTTATGATATGAGAAACTTGATCTATGCGCGCGTTTTCAGGATTACACACAAAGCCGCCAAAATTGGGCATAATCACACAATCGTGCTTATGCAACAGCTCTTTAACGCTATTCCAAATGGTTTGTGATGTAATTTGCGCTGACATATTTAGCCGCAAAATATAAAGCCTGCTTCAGTTAAACAAACTAAAGCAGGCTTTTTAATGTAAGTATGCCTATTATCAGAAAGTTACACTTAGTCCACCTAAAATATTTAGTCCGTAAACTTTATGATTGTACCAACGTTGGTATTGGTTGTTGGTTAAGTTGTTCATTATCAGAAATAAGCCTACGTTTTTGGTGTAACGGTAATCAATACTTAGGTTTAAATCTGTAATCGTATTCAAATCGAACTCTTTCTTTTCAATCAATTCTATCGATTTACGTTTGTTCATGGTATACACATCAGCCCTAACAATAAATTTACTGCCAATGTTGTAAAGTAAACTGGTGCGGGTGGTAAAAGTAGGGCGGCTATATGGTTGTGTAATTTGTAATGAGTATGCATAATAATTCATTACAAAATTTAAGTGAAACTTCTCTCCAAACTCATGGTTTAATTCTGCTTTGATATTGGTTAAACCGGCATTGGTACTGTCAAAAATAGTTGTTTGCCCAAGCGAGGTAGAATCAAACCCATAAAACAACAAGTTACGAACTGTAGCATGCGAAAACTGGAGCATAAAACTTGTTTGGCCACTGATCTCACCTTTAAAACCGCCATAAATTTCAAACTTATTTTCGGTATTAAACAAAGAGAAGTTGCTGATAAAAGGATTTTCGTTTACCAAACCACGATAAGTAGTACGGTTTAATTTACCTGTTATACCTGCATAAGCAGTAATGGTTTTTGGTGTGATTTGGTAAGCAGCCTCTGCTTTAGGGAAGAAGAAAAACTTAGTACCTTGACTGTCGTTAAAGAAAGTAGAATTAAACCCGATTTTGATAAATGCTTTTGGAAAAGTTAACGCATACTCAGGATTTACATCAACAAAAACACGGTTGTAGTCGTAAGTTTTGGTTTTGGTATTGTTTGTGTTTACACCCAAACCAACTTCAAGTGGATTACCATTAATACGTTTAGAGAAGTTGCCTGTTAGTTTAAAATCGTTTTCTATACTTTGGTTGTTATCTACAAAGTTATAGAAGTTAGCGTCCATATTAAACTTCAGTTTTGCAGTATCTTTAATAATATTGCTGTAACCTGCATGTAAATCTAACGCTGCATATTGCCTGCGTAAATCTGCTTTTTTAATATCTGTTGTTTGTGGTTGATACCCGTAGTAGTGAATAACATTACGGTTAAAAGCTACATCAGTTGTTATTGCACCTTTGCTTACAAAACGTTTGCCCCAAAGTTTAAGCGAGTTGTTACTAAAAGCACGTTTATCACTTGGGTTGGCACTAAAATGTTTTACATAAACACCGGCTTGAGAAGTTTTGTTACGTACTGTTGTTAAGTATGCCTCAACAATAGGCGAGCTGTAATTCCCATAACCCAACCTAAAATAGTTGTTTTTTAATTTTGGCAACAACGCAGTTCCCATAGCCAATGGCTTAATGGTATATATTGTAGGATCTGCATTTAATTTAACAGTAGGTAAAGTATAATCTAACCTTGGGGCTTTAACTTCAGGTACTTCAGGGTTTGGATTACTAGGTATTTTGATAATGTCTGTTAAGGTTGGCTTAAAATCTTTTATCACGTCAAACTCGTTAACGCGCAACGTATCTTGTGCAAAAACGCCACTAACCAGAAGGCTAAACGTAAGTGCGGATAATGTTCTTTTCATAATCATGTTTTTTACGATGATGTATTAAATATTTAAGGCTAATTACTACAACTTCTCAATTTCTTTTTCGGTTGCTGCAGGTGGTTTTGGTTTGCCTGCTTCTTCCTCAGCAATAATTTGTTTTAACCTATCTATTGCTAACGTTTTATGTGTGCCTTCATCAAGGTTTTCAATCAAACTTTGCAAGGTAGCCTTAGCCTGGAAATTATCTTTTTGCGCGTAATAAATTTCGGCAAGAAGTAAAAATGCTTTTTCATACCACTTGCTGTAGCTGGCAAATTTTTCAGATATTTCGAATACGGTTTTTTTACTGTTGTTGTAATCTTTTTTACTGAATTGAATAAAGGCTACATTGTATTTGGCCTCTGCTGCGTAAGCATTTTTGGTTTCTTTTATTAAATAATACCAGCCAACCAAAGCACTGTCGTATTGGTTGGTGCTCATGTAAAAACGAGCAATATTTAAATTAGCATCCAACATACCATCCTTGGTGCTTAATCCAGAGTTTACATACTTAAATGAATATTGAGCTGCCGTGTCTACATTAAAAGCAATCATGGTTGTTTTCATCATACCTGTAACTGCTACTTGCAGGTTTTCTCTGCCGCTTGCAATTCTTTCTAAAGCACTATAGTAATCAAATGCTTTACGCCATTGTTTTTTGTTAAAGCTAAGCACAGCCGTTTGACGGGTAGCACGCTCTGTAAAATCATTTCTATTTTGGTTGGCAACGTATTCATAACAAACAAGTGCATCATCAAAATTTTTCAATTTAAAATCGCACTCTGCTTTGTAGTAATTGGCTTTTAAAATAAAAAATCCTCCACCAAAACGACTGATGTATGTACTAAACAATTTACTTGCTTTTGCGCAATCGCCATTTTTGTATTGATTAAATGCAGCTTCATAGCTAATACTATCCTGGTAAGTAGGAGATACCACCACACAAGATGCCGATTTGATAAAATCTAAATATTCATCGGTTTCGCCTTTGTTTACGTAAATGTTTTTAACAACGGCAAGCGCTTCGCGAGCTTCGTCTGTATTGCAATAATCTGTTGCTAATACTTTAAAAGTAGCCAATGCTTCATTGTCATCGCCATTGTTGTAATAAGCTAAACCTTTGTACTGAATGGCTTTGCGGATGTACATACTGCGTGGATAGTTTTTAATGATGTTGTCAAAACCACTAACAGCAGCGGTGTAGTTTTCTGTTTGTAAATTTACGTTAGCAATTTCAAATAAGGCATCATCAATGTAAGGCGATTTTTTATAGTTGTTGATGATGTTTTGTAATGCGTTAATTTTATCGGTTGATTTATTTAACAAACCATAAATCATGGCTTTTTGATAAAGAGCATAATCACTTCCGTTTAGTTTTTTAGATACAATCATTTCATAATGATCAATTGCGCGGTTGTATTCTTTGGCCACAAAGTAACAATCGGCAACACGCATGGCAGCATCAGTATATAGCTCCGGACTGTTTTGTGCATGGGTTGTTTCTAAAAACTTTTTAAAATTTGTTACCCCTTCAGTGTAGTTTTCTAGTTTTATGTTACAGTATCCTAAATTGTAGAAAGCCAGCGGATAAAAGCGGGTAAACTTCACTTCGTTTTCGTATTTTAAAAACGATTTGTAATGCGATTCCGACTCTTTAAACTTACCTTGTTTGTAATGAATTTCGGCTTGCCAGAAATACGATAATGCATATAATTTTTTATCATAATCCATGGTTTGCGATTTAATAAAATACTCATCAGCTAGTTGGTAATTGTTGTTTAAATATTGCTCCTCGGCATAGTAGTAAAGAACACGTTGGTAGGCTTCTTTGTTGTCTTGTGTTGGTTTTTTAATGCTTTCAATAATTGCAATGGCTTGTTTGTAATTTCTGGTGCTCATCAATAAATCACCCAAAACACCCCTTGCTTCATCAATATATTGGCTTTCGGGATAATCGTTAACAAACTTCACGAAATCTTTTAACGCATCAGGTTGATTTAATTCGTAGCTTATTTTAGCATAATTAAACAATGCCAATTCTGTAATTTCTTGATCGAATTTTAATTTATATGCACGATCAAATGCCAACCTTGCCGATGGTTTTTTGTCGGTTTTAATGTAGCACTCTGCTAAATGAAAATGTGCAAACTGCGATGTGGTATCTTGTTTATCAGTAACGCGAGTAAATTGTTCGATAGCTTTTTCGTATTTACCTGTGCTGAAATAAGCATAACCTAAGCGGTAAATATCTTTACTGGTTAACTGTATTGGGGGATTGGCGTTGTAGGTTTCCAGGTATGGAACAGCTTTGCCATACTCACCCAAATTATAATAACTCTGACCAACAATTCCGGCTACATCATCAGCTACATCTTTGTTGTTTATGCTATCAGCAAATGCAACTACTTGCTTGTATTGTTTACGTGTAAATAAAATTTGCGCAATGTAAACCTGAGATAAAGGTCCGAAAGTTTTACTACTTTTTATACGGTTAAAATGATTTAGGGCTTCATCATAGTTACCTTCTTTGTAAACCACATAACCGTAATAGTAGTTGGCAGGTTCGTAGTACTTGTTTTTTTCGTCTTTAATGTTTTTAAACGACAATTTACTTTCTGTAAACTTGTCTGTTTTAAAGTAGCAATAGCCTTTAATAAACCAATACTCATCAGCTTCTTCGTTGGTTAAACTTAATGCATCAACCTGTTCTAAGTATTGTACTGCTCTTTTATTGTCTTTAGAGCGATAGAAATACCTGCCCAGCTGAAATAAAGCCAATTTGGCTTTGGGGTTTTCAGGATAGTTTTGATAAACATAGGTGAGTTTGGCAATGGCATCAGCATTAAACAACTCCATGGCGCACACACCAGCATAGTAGTGCGCATTTATAGTGGTTTCTCTGTCGGTACCTTGCTGTATGTACTGTTCAAATAACTGCTGCGCAGCCGCATATTTTTCTTTGTAAAAAAGCTCGTAAGCCTCCTTGTACGTTTTGTAACGGTTTTCGTTGTTTAACGTTTGTTGTGCATTGGCAACATGCAAAAAGCCAATAAAAAACAACAGGTATAAAATGCTATTTAACTTCATAACGTTCAATCTACAGTGTAATTAACGCTTCCGAAGCTAAAAGCTATACCTTTTTTAGAAGGAATAATTTATCCCCACTGTGGGAATAATAGGCAGCTGATTGATGCGTGTAAAACGTGCTCTATCAAAATAGAAAATGTTATCACGGTTGTATACGTTGGTAGCAGCCACTGTAAAGGTCATGGTTTGATTTTTCTTTAGTGTCAATTTTTTAGACAGTGACACGTCCATGCGGTGGAAACTTGGCAATCTACCTTTATTAATATCGGTATAATAAACCCCAATTTGTCCGTTTTGCGTAAGCGGATTACCACCTGTACCCGGAGTTAACTTCTCATAAAAACCTTGCGTTTGTGTAAATGGAAATCCTGAACCATAATTCCATCTGGTGTTTAAATTCCAAGTGCGTTTTTTATCAAAGGTGTAGGTTAGCACTATGTTAGTGTTGTGTCTTCTATCAAAATGCGGTGCGTATGTTCTTGTTCCATCAAAGCGCTCAACATAGGTTAAGCTGTATACTGCCCATAAGTATACTTTTCTAAACTCGTATTTGTATTTAAAATCCAAACCATAAGAGCTTCCGTTTTCTACGGCAAAGTCATTACGTTGGTATTCAGGCTTGGTTAAATCATTTTCATCGTATAGCTTATCACGATTAATGTTGGTTAGCTGCGTAAAGTCTTTATAAAAACCTTCTATATTTATCTCTTGGTGTTGTCCCAAATCGAACTCAAAACCTGCACCATAATGCCATGCTTTTTGTAAGGCACTTGTTACTTCTTTACCATTAAATCTGCGAGGTAAATTTTCAGGTCCTGATAAGAAACCATAAAACAAGTTCACCACATCAAGATCAGAAACGGCAGCTATTAGGTTTTGTGTATAGTAACCACCAGCAGCTTTTACCCTAATTTTATCGGTAACGTTATATTTGGCTGCAAGGCGTGGTTCAAAGGTAATTTCTGATAATGAGGCATAGTTTTGAACACGAATTCCCGGCTCTAAAACCAAACGGCCAATATTTTTCTTATAACGGAAATAACCACTTAACTCGGTAGTAAATTCTTCTTGTTTAAGCTGACGGCCATATAAGTTGGTATAGTTATAATCGGTGCTAAAACCATTCATTTCAAGTCCATACTTAATATCATCCTTGCCTATAAAATAGCTGAAGTTTACATTGATGTTAAAGCCGTTTATGCTACTCTCACGAGGTTTACCATCAGCTTCGGTTTGGTTCATTTTGTATTGCGAGTAACTTGCTGCACCATTAATTACGGTTGAACCTTCCGGTATAATATAGAAGTTTGCTCCACCGCCACTCGATTTCCAGTTGTATTGTGTTTGTGGGTAATCTACTCGGTCGTTAAAATCAAAACCAAACAGATTTATTTTTGAACCACTAGAGCTGATGAAACTTGCTTTGGCATACAAATCACTGAAACTAAATGGTAATCCATCCTTACCTGCATAATTGTAAAGGGTAGGTGCGGTTTGATTTAGGTATGAGTTTTTATAAGAGATAATGTATGATGAAGAGGCACCACCTTCTGTAAATTTACTGATTGGTCCTTCTAGCAAAATTTTGGAGCTAATAGGGCTTGCTGATAACTTTCCACCAAAACGTGTTTTATTTCCTTCACGCGTGTTTACATCTATAATAGCACCAATACGTCCGCCATATTGTGCACCAAAACCACCCGCATATACATCGGCACTTCTAATAACATCAGCATCAAACACACTAAATAAACCAATAGAGTGGAAAGGATTGTACACAATCATACCATCTAATAATACTTTGTTGTGTACAGGTGTTCCTCCTCTAATATAAAGCTGTCCACCTTGGTCGCCACTAAATACAACCCCCGGTAATACTTGTAAATATTGCGCCAAATCAGGTTCACCACCAAAAGCTGGCAATTGTTTTAATTCTTTTTGGGTTACCGTATTAACCGATATTTTAACATCGTTGCGTGCTTTTTGCCTATCGCCAACAATGGTAGCTTCTTCCATTTGCACAGCAGTGGCAACTGCAAACAAATTTTGTCTGGTAATTTTTCCGGCAGTAATGGTAACTCTTGCAGTGGCAGTATCGTAACCAATGGCAGCACATTTTAAGGTGTATGTACCTTCTTTTATTTTACTCAATGCATAAAATCCATTGATGTCGGTTTGTTTACCGGTCATTAATTCCTGAATAAATACAGTGGTAAATATTAAGGGCTCACCCGATTTTTTATCGTAAACGAATCCGCGAACCTCACCGGTTTGCGCTATGGCAGAAGATATGGTTAACAAGCAGATAGCTGCTATGGAGTATATATGTTTTATCACTTTTAGGGTATAAACTGTAATTTTTTACAAGAATACTAATTTTAACAAGACTCTCATCATATAAAAAAGGTTCAGTGCAATATTGTTTCAATACGCTAAAGCACTTGTTTAGCGTTTATTAAATATTATTTTTGCGCGTATTGCACCACAGTATATGAATAAAACAACAGTAAGACTAATCATATTTTTTTGTTTGTCAGTAGTTTGGATAAAGGTATCGGCTCAGCAAAAAAATATATCCATGCAAAATATTTCTGAGATAAAGGTTGATGAGTTAAGTGACGATCAGATTAAACAGTTTGTTGCCGAGTTTAAAACCAGCGGATACAGTGTAAACCAGATAGAGCAAATTGCCATACAGCGCAAAATGCCTGCTACAGAGGCGCAAAAATTAAAAGCGCGTATTCAAAAGCTTGAATCTATAACAGGTATTGGTCAAGGTGGCGAGGCGCAATCATCAGATAGAAAATACAATGATGACCAACTTCAGGCCAAAGATAAAACCACGGCCATGTTTGAATCGTTAGAGAAAAAAGTATTTGGAGCAGAACTGTTCAACAATAAAAGCTTAACCTTTGAACCTAATTTAAAAATTGCCACTCCGGTTAACTATCAATTGGGCCCGGATGATGAATTGATCATAGATATTTATGGGTACAGCGAAGCAACTCACCGTTTAAAAGTAACACCAGAAGGTTACATACGTATTCCACTTTTAGGTCCGGTGCAGGTTTCGGGATTAACCATTGAACAAGCCCGCAAAAAAATAACCTCACAATTAACAACCATTTACTCTGGCATAGCATCAGGAAATACCTCTGTAAACATAACCTTAGGTTCAATCAGAAGCATTAAGGTAAATATTTTGGGTGAGGTAAATTTACCGGGAACATACACTCTTCCATCACTAGCAACTGTGTTTAATGCATTATATGCAAGTGGTGGCCCTAATAAAA
The DNA here is from genome assembly GCA_964603255.1 of uncultured Chitinophaga sp. GTDB lineage: Bacteria > Bacteroidota > Bacteroidia > UKL13-3 > UKL13-3 > UBA6183. The sequence continues at coordinate 2,325 of CAZRVA010000027.1, read as the reverse complement.
ATGGCTCTTTCAGAAATATTAAGGTTATAAGAGGGGGTAAAACTATCGCCACGGTTGACGTTTACGAGTTTTTGGTGAAAGGTGAATCGAAAGGTAATATCAGGTTAACGGACCAAGATGTTATCAAGATTGGTGCCTACGAAAATAGGGTAGAGTTAGTTGGCGAGGTTAAGCGTCCTGCTTACTACGAAACAACCAAAAATGAAACGCTGAAGGAGCTGATTAATTACGCAGGTGGTTTTACCGATGTAGCCTATACCGATAGGATAAAAGTAACACGCAATACAGCAAGAGAAAAAAGTGTTGCAGATGTGCCTAATGAAATGTTTGGGATGTTTAATCCTAAATCAGGTGATGTATATGAAATAGGAAAAATAATTGATCGTTACCAAAATCGCGTTGAGATTAGGGGTGCTGTTTTCCGTCCAGGTATTTATGCAATTGAGGATGGTTTAACCCTATCCAAATTGATAAAAAAGGCCGATGGATTGAAGGAAGATGCTTTTACATCGCGTGCTATTATATACCGTTTAAAAGAGGATAATTCATCAGAAGTATTAAGTTTTGATGTGAACGAAGTATTGAATGGGAAAAACGATATACTACTTAAACGTGAAGATTTAATTGAAATCAACTCCAAGTTAGCTTTAAAAGAAGAATATGTAATTACAATTTTAGGTGAAGTGCTAAGACCGGGTAAATATCCATTTGCAGAAAATGCACGAGTTGAAGACTTAATAATAGCAGCCGGTGGTTTGAAAGAAAATGCATCACGTAAAAAAATTGAAATAGCCAGAAGGTTTAAAACTAATGGAACATCGGTTGAACCTAGTGCTGCAACTATTATTTCTTATGAGGTGAATGAGGATTTAAAGAACAACAAAGATTTGTTTTTAATGCCTTACGACATCATCACTATTTATTCAACTCCGGGTTATGTTGAACAAAAGAATGTGAAGATAGAGGGAGAAGTGAACTATCCTGGACAATATACCATTTCCAGTAAAACAGAAAGAATCTCTGACTTGATAAAACGTAGCGGTGGAACATCTCAATTTGCCTTTACAGACGGAGCTGTTTTAATCAGAACCAAAAAACTTACGGAGGCAGAAAAAGTTATTCGTGCCCAAAAAATTGATGCCTTGGTTAAACAAACCAAAGATACCAGTAGGTTACAAGAGATAATTGACAACGAAGTAGGTAACCTGACATCAATTGTTGGTATTGATTTAACAAAGATTTTGAAGAAGCCCGGAAGTAAGGCTGATTTGTTGTTAGAAGATGGTGATTTAGTAAGCGTGCCAAGTACCAAACAAACGGTTAAGGTGAGTGGTGAAGTGTTGTATCCGGTAAGAATACCATATAAAGGCATCAAAAGTTACAGGAGTTATGTGAGAGGTTCAGGAGGATTTACCCAACGTGCTTTGAAAAACAGAAGTTACATAGTTTATGCAAATGGCTCGGCCAAGGCAACAAAAAACTATGTATTATTCAAGATTCATCCCAAAGTGCTTCCCGGCTCTGAAATTATTGTGCCTGCCAGAGAAGAGCGGAAGAAGTTAACCGCAGTGGAGGTGGTGAGTATGACAGCCAGCTTAACTACGCTTGCCGTAATTGTAATATCGTTATTGAAATAAAATTTTTCAAATGAGTAATTCACAAGATATAAAGTTGACTGAAATTGTTTTGCAGTTGGAAAAACTGACAAAGATAGTGCTCAGGAAATGGAAGTTATTGATGATTGTTGGTTTTGTTGGTGGTATACTCGGTTTCGTGTATGCATCGTTTCAAAGCCCCTCTTACATTTCTAGGTTAAGCTTTATGCTTAATGACAAGGAAAGTGGTATACCTAGTTCTTTATCTTCTTTGGCCGGATTAGCAGGATTGTCCGGTGGAGGTGCAAGCACAAACGATGACCGAATTGTGTTCATGTCAACAAGCAGAAATATTTTGTCGAAGGCTTTACTTGAAAAAGAAACCATTAATGGCAAGCACGACATTTTGATTAATCATTACATTGAAATTAATCAGTTGAAAGATGGTTTTTCGAATGATACAGCGCTTAACGGATTTGAGAAGTTTGTGAATGAATTGCCTGAAAAACTAACTTACCAAGAAAATAAAGTGATGGATTTGGTGATTAAGGCATTTAACGACTATAAAATGCTCTCTGTTTCTGCCAAAAAGAAAACAGGCCTTGTAACCCAAAGCTCTGGTATTGTAATCATGGAATTCAAAAGTGGATCTGAGGAGTTCTCGAAATATTTTATTGAAAATTTATACAATCAGTTAAGTACATATTACATTAACAAATCTGTTGAGCGC
>CAZRVA010000026.1:0-28442 GCA_964603255.1 uncultured Chitinophaga sp. | reverse complement strand
GGCGCGGAAAGCGTGGTGCAGACTGTAGCGCAGCGAAACGTCTGTAAAGCCCCAAACGATACAAATCTTTAACCAACGTAACCTAAGTTACAAACTACTTGGTTGTTATTGCCGAATTTCGTGCTACAAAATAAGAAGCATGAAAACTAACATAGTAAATTTTAAAAAAGGAAGTGTATTGGTGATGTTGTTTGGGTTATTTGTATTACCTGTTTTGGCACAGCAAGTGGCTGTTAAAAATATAAGCGCTGCGGATGTGGCAGGTATTCTTAAAAAAGAAAAGGCTATTTTAATTGATGTGCGCACTGCAGGCGAAGTTGCTCAAGGTTTTATTAAAGGTACCAACACATTTATTGATGTATACAGCAGCAACTTTACACAACAGATAGAGAAGTTGGATAAAAACAAAACCTACATTGTATATTGCCGTAGTGGTGCACGCAGCACTACAGCCAGTAACATCATGCTGAAACAAGGGTTTAAAAATATTTATAACTTAAATGGTGGCATTTTAAACTGGACAGGCGAAATAGCTAAACCATAATGATTGAATTAAAAAAAGAAATTCCCGGAATTATACTGGCCACCATAATTGGTTTGGTTGCTTATGCTTTAACTATATTTTTTCCGGAGTTACCGGGCAGCATATTATCAGCTTTGTTGCTGGGTATGTTGGTTAGTAATTTTTACAAAGTTCCTGAAAGTGCACAATCGGGTGTGGGTTTTACCAGCAGTAAATTGCTCGAACTTTCTATTTTGTTTTTGGCTTTTGGCATAAACTACACCCACATTGCACAACTAGGTGCAGTTAGTTTTAGCATTGTGGTGTTGGTAATTATGGTCATGTTGTTGGCTACTTATTTTTTATCACGCAAGTTTAATTGTCCAGGTAGTACAGGTTGGCTTATTGGTTTTGGAACCGCAATTTGTGGTTCATCGGCCATTGCTGCACTTGCTCCAAGGGTTACTCAAAATAAAGAAGATGTGGGTATTGCCATGGCGGTTGTAAATTTATTTGGTAGTATAGGTATGATTATATTGCCCATGGTATTAGTTAACCTGGGGTTAGATACCAAACAAATTTCTTTGATGATTGGTGGTTCGTTGCACTCGGTAGGAAATGTAGTGGGTGCAGGTTATGGCGTAAGCAATGAGGTAGGCGAAGCTGCAACAACAATTAAACTGGCTCGTGTGGCCATGCTCTCCCCCGGACTCATATTTTTTAATTATTTGGTAAACCGCAGCGAGGGTAAGAGTTGGAAACAACATTTTAGTTTACCTTGGTATTTGTGGAGTTTTATTGGCATTACGTTGCTCACTTCTGTAATTAATATTCCTACAGAATGGATAAAGGGTTTAGACTTTACAGGTAAATTGATTTTAACAGTGGCAATGGCTGCCATAGGTTTAAAGGTGAGTTTTAAAAAGCTGATTCAATCAGGTAAAAGAGGTTTGGTTTTCGGACTGGTGATATTTTTGGTACAGTTACTGGTGTTGGGGTTGAGCTTGGTGGTGCTGGGGTAATTTGGGTTAGATATTTTGTTCACTACTCAACCCACAACAAAATTTGCTGAATAGCCGTAAATAGTGCAAATTGCAGGCGCATTTTTACAAATCACGATGAAATACAAAAGAGTTCTCTTAAAATTAAGTGGCGAAGCATTGATGGGTTCGCAGCAATATGGTATTGACCCAAAAATTTTGGAACAGTATGCTGCTGATATTAAGCAAGTAACCGACCAAGGTGTACAAGTAGCCATTGTTATTGGCGGAGGAAATATTTTTAGAGGTGTGCAAGGTGTTTCGGGTGGTATTGTAGACAGAGCCCAAGGCGATTACATGGGTATGTTGGCTACCGTAATTAATGCTATGGCTTTACAAGGTGCATTAGAAAAAGCCGGCATTAAAACCCGTTTGCAAAGTGCCATTAAAATGGAACAAATTTGTGAGCCGTTTATTCGCAGACGTGCCATGCGTCATTTAGAAAAAGGTCGTGTAGTAATTTTTGGCGCAGGTACAGGTAACCCTTACTTTACTACAGATAGTGCTGCAAGTTTACGTGCGGTAGAAATTGAAGCTAACTTGGTTTTAAAAGGTACACGTGTAGATGGTATTTACACTGCCGACCCTGAGAAAGATGCAACTGCTACCCGTTACGAACAGGTAAGTTACAGCGAAGTTTACGAAAAAGGTTTAAACGTAATGGACTTAACAGCTATTACTTTATGCCAAGAAAATAAGTTACCAATTGTGGTGTTTGATATGAATAAAGAAGGCAATTTCTTAAAAGTGTGTGCCGGAGAAAGCGTTGGTACTTTAGTTAGTTAATACATAAAATTTAATTTTTTTTGATATGAGCGATCCACGTTTAAAACAAGTACTTGATCATTTAAAAGAAGGTATGGACAAAGCAATTGACCATGCTGCAAGTGAGTTTAGTAAAATACGTGCCGGTAAGGCACACCCAAGTATGCTTGATGCTGTTAAGGTTGATTACTACGGTAGTTTAGTTCCTTTAAGCCAAGTTGCTAATGTGAATACACCCGATGCTAAAACGTTAGCTATACAGCCTTGGGAAAAAAGCATGTTACAAGCCATCGAAAAAGGAATTATTATTTCTAACTTAGGTTTTAACCCAAGCAACGATGGTACCATGATTCGTTGTATTTTACCTCCTTTAACTGAAGAGCGTAGAAGAGAAATTGTAAAGAAAGTAAAAGCCGAAGCCGAAAACGCAAAAATTACAGGACGTAACTTACGTAAGGATGCCAACGAAAGCATTAAGCGTTTACAAAAAGAAGGTTTGCCTGAAGATGAAGCTAAAGTTGGCGAAGCACAAGTGCAAAAAACTACCGATGCATACATCAAAAAAATTGATGAGTTAACTGCAGCTAAAGAAGCTGAAGTAATGCACGTTTAATTTTTGTGGTTTTATTTGTTCAAATTATTTTTAAAAAAATTATTCACCTACAGTGATTGATTTACAACGCATAAAACGCATTTTTATAACACTGGCTAAAATAGCCGGTGTTTTTTTGTTTTTAGCAATTGTTGCTTTTTTTAGTTTTAGAAACATGCTTTTGCAAAAGGCATTAACTAAAATAACCAATAAAGTAAAAACGGATTATGCCGCTACTTTTAGCATAAAACAAGCAGAATTTACCGGTATTGCCAGTGTTAAACTAACTGATGTAAGCCTTGTTCCGGCTAACCACGACAGTATTTTACATATTGCCAGTATTGAAACCGGAATTAAATTGGCCTATGCGTTATTTTTAGATTTTAGGTTGGATGATTTAAAAGTAAATGATGGCTACCTGAATTTAGTAAGTGATGAACGCGGACGTAATTTTGATGCATTTTTGCGCAGTAAAAATAACGAGGTTGAAACGGAAACAGACAACAAACCATCCAGCAAAAACTTAGCTAAAAAAGCTTACCGACTTATTAGTAAAGTGTTGAATTTTATACCTGCTGATGTAGGTATAAATAATGTTGCTTTAAAAATAGTTGACCACAAGCAGCGTGTATCTTTTAACATGCAGCAGCTGGTTTTAAATGATGAGCAATTAGAAACGTTTATTGATGTAAGCAGCTCTAAAGACACTTTAGTAAGCGAAACATTTAACCAAACTTGGCACATTAAAGGCACGGCAAATCCGCAAAAGAAAAAGGCTGATGTACAGTTTTACAACAAAGATACCGGCCATGTTCAACTCCCCTATTTACAAGATAAATTTAACTTGGTTGCAGGTTTTGACAGCATTCGTCTTAGGTTGGATGAAGTTGATATTGACAATGATGAACTTAACATAAAAGGCCTTGCCAGTACAACAAACTTTATGGTTAATCACCCCAAAATATCTAGTAAAGATGTGGTGATAGAAAAGGCTGAGTTTGATTATTTATTTGTATTGGGCAGTAATTTTATTTCGCTTGATAGTTCTTCAACCGTAAGGTTTAACAAAGTTAATTTCCATCCGTTTATTAAATACCAACGTGGCCCTGACACTACTTATCAGTTTAACGTAGTAATAGAAAAAACATCTGCACAAGATTTTATTAGCTCATTGCCGGAAGGTTTGTTTACTCACTTTAAGGGCATGGAAGCAGAAGGTACTTTTAGTTACCGGTTAGATTTTTTATACAACGAAAACAATCCGCGTGATTTGGTATTTGATAGCCGTTTAGAAAAAGAAGGGCTGCGTATTACCAAATATGGCGAAGCGAATTTGAGTAAGCTAAATGGCGATTTTGTATACAACGCTATGGAAAAAGGAAGAATACAGCGTAGCATTGATGTTAGCTATGACAACCCCAATTTTGTTCCGTTAGATCAAATATCTCCTTTACTAAAAAAGGCTGTTTTAACTACCGAAGATCCATCGTTTTTTTACCACCGTGGTTTTATTGATGAAGCTTTCAGACAATCTATCATCAAAAATATTCGCAAACGTAAATTTGCGCGTGGTGCAAGTACCATTAGTATGCAGTTGGTTAAAAATGTATTCTTAACCCGCGAAAAAACTTTATCACGTAAGCTGGAAGAAATTTTATTGGTTTACATTTTAGAAAACAACAGGCTAAGTAGCAAGGAGCGCATGTTTGAGGTATACTTAAACATTATTGAGTGGGGGCCAAATGTATATGGCATTGGCGAAGCTGCTCGTTTTTATTTTGGCAAATCGCCTTCAGAATTAACATTAAGTGAAGCTATGTATTTGGCCATTATTATACCTAGTCCTAAAAAGTTTATGTGGCGTTTTGGAAAAGATGGACAATTAAAAGACCATGTAGGCAGGCACTTCCAATCGCTTGCAGGTTTAATGATAAGGCGTAATGTGTTGATGCAGGAAGATACCATGGGACTCACCCACCACATAAGTATTAATGGTCCGGCAAAAGGTTTTATAAGAATTACTGCTGATACCTTGGTAAACGATACGTTGCTGATAGATGAAAACGGATTGATGATACCGGGTGATGAAGAATAAGACGCTTTTTTTTAATTAAGCCACTTATAGGCTAAACCATATTTTAAATACACCATCCATACTTGTTGTGTTAAAAACATAACCAACATGTATAGACATAATACAACGTAAAATACTTTAGGTAAAATAGCTTTTTGCGTGAAGGCTGTCTTTACTTTTTGCCACAACATAGGTAAGCCAAGAGCAACAGTTAATGCATACCAAATAGAAAAATGTTTGTTTACGAAAATATGAATAAAACCATGTTGAGCCATGCAGATGGTCCATGCAATAGATGCAAAAAATAAAGCCCAAAGTACTTGATATAATTTTTTATTGGTGGCTCTCAAATCTTTCATTACCCAAAAAGCCAATACAAGAACAGCCCATCCCGGGAACATGTAAAAACGCTCCATTCTGTTAAACCAGTTAAATGGTATTTGCCAATAATCAGCAGGGCCAAAAGTAGCCTCAGCAATATTTTTCTCACTCTCTGTTCCTGCTGTTCTAAAAAGGAACGCCTCTTTCATATCTGTTAATGCCACATCCCAACTATTAAAGTAAATTGCATTTTGATACAGGTGTAATATAAAACCAATCACCACAAAAGACGCTGCTCCTATAGTTTCAATGGTAAAAATTCGCTTCTTGAAAATAATAGAAAAGCCAAGTGTTAAAATGCCTAAGTAAACAGGTTGCTCAAAGGATATATTAACTTGAAGCAGCATGATAAAAAACATTCCTAACAACAACCGTTTATCTTTACCATCTTGCATATGATAGGTGTAAAGCAAGTAAAAATAAATCCACTTTAGTAACTCACCATATAGGTGTTGATGCAGGTTATCTGCCCAAGCTAAAAAATAAGAAGCCAATAAAATACTTGCTGAACCTAATAAGGTTTTTATTCTGCTTTGTGTAAACTCATGCAATACAAAAAAAATAAACCAGAAGAATACAACTGCAATCAGCAATGGTATTAACCTGAGAGATGATTCATTAACAGATGCAAATAACTTGGCATAAAAGCCTGCTAAAATATTGGGTAAAGCCGGATAATGTGTATATGCAACGGTTCCTTTTAACTCAGGATAATAATCGTGTACAGGCAAAAAAGCAGTTTGCGTAAAACCACTATCTAAAAAATATTTTGCTGATGAAATGGTATTGATATCGCTGTAGCCATCGCCATAAACAGAACTTCGCGCCTTATTGCCATCAAACACAGAAACGGTAAATGTACGGGTAACCAATATGGTAAAACAGAAAATGAAAATGATCCATTTCCAGGTATTAAACTGCTTTAACGAAAGCTCTTTCATCGTTTTTTAAAATATCTTTAATTAATTGTTGGATGTGATTTACATCCATATCGCTCATGCAAGTATTGTTTCCACCGCAAGGTATTTGTTCGGTGTGGTGAATGCATGGAGAACAAGGTTTATTTAAGAAGTAGGTGTATTGTGTATTTTCAATTCGATGCAAGGGACTTATTGGCCCCCAAAAAGAAATAACAGGAAGTTTAAGTTTAATGGCAATATGTAGTGGCGCACTATCAATTGATAACATCAAACGACCTTTTGTTCCAATAAAGTTATAATACTCATCGAAAGTAAGTTTACCAGCCACATTCTTTACTCGGTTTATATCAAGTTGATTCAATTGAATAAACTCATCAATGGCAGCGGCATCGCCCGGTGCTCCAACTAAGGCTATATCAAATTGCGTTTGAGTAACTATAAAATTACAGATTTGAGTAAGCGTATTATCCGGCAACTTTCTTAAATGCCCACCCAATTCGCTACAAGTATTATTAATGATTACATAGTTTCGAACTGCGTTAGCTTGTGTAAATTTTTGCGGAAACACAAATGGTACAAACTTTTTTACACCCATGCTCTCTGCTAACTTTCGGTAGTTAATATCAACCCTTACAAACTGATTAAAATAGGTATTATGGGTGTTGAGATAGTTACGAAAATTTGTTTTATCTAATTGAAAGCCGAAGCGATTTTTAGCGCAAGTCCACGCAGATAAAATAGTAGTTAAAATAGAATACACTTCTAAATCAACCACCCAAAGTTTTTTCATACTTAGTACCTTAAACATAAAGTTTATGGTACTTTTAAGCATGGTAAAAACATTTTTATCATCAATGGTTACAACTTCATCAAAAAGCTCAAGAGGTTCAATTCCTTTTGCAACACCTTTGCCACACAACAATGTGAAGCGAGTGTTGGGAAAATGTAACTTCATGCTGTGTATGGCATCGCTTGCCATGATAATACTGCCAAGGCCAAGTATTTTTATTACTACAATATTTTCAGGATGATTATCTACACTGTGGTTGCGCCTTAATATTAGGCCTAAGCCCCTAACCAAAACAAGGTTTACACCAAGTAATACACGGCCTATGTATACATCTATAAATTGTTTCAGCTTCAGGTCCATAACAAGCGCAAAATCAAATATTTTTTGCAACTAACAAAATGTTTAACACAAGGCTGATTTTTTGCATCCGTTGCGAGTTATATAAATTCACGAAATGTCTTATACTTGAAACCTGTTTAATCAACACAAATTGTAAGCGTAAAACATATGTTACATCAATACACAGCCAAACAAAAATTAAGTATCTACAGCATTGTAGGATTGTTTGCGTTGATATTTTGCAGCATATCGTTGGTTAATCATTACCTCTTCAGAACGTACGCATTTGATTTGGGCATATACAACAATATGTTGTATTCGTACGCGCATTTTAAATTAAACTACACGCCTTTACAGCAACCTTTGGTTTATCATGCCTTTGCCGACCATTTTGAACCGGTGTTCTTTTTATTTGCACCGTTTTATTGGATTTTTGGCAGCTACACATTAATCATCATACAAATTATATTGGTAATTTTTGGCGGATTAGGTGCTATGCGGTTTGCACAATTGCACAGCAACAACAATACCCTTTCTATTGCCATACTCATACAATTTTATGCCATGTGGGGTGTGTACTCGGCACTGGCCTTTGATTTTCATAACAACATTACAGCGGCAATGCTCGTGCCTTGGGTGATGGTTTTTGCACAACAAAAAAACATTAAACCATTAATTATTGCTTGGGCACTTATTTTATTAAGCAAAGAAAATATGGCCTTGTATGGCATTTTTGTTTGCTTGGGATTGGCCTTGCATTACTTTAAAGACAAACAACTGCGCAATTTATTTTTGATATTAACTGCAGCTTCTGCTGTATATTTTGTGTTGGTAGTTAAGGTGTTTATTCCGTCTTTTCAAGAACCAGGTGCAGGTTATTTGTACGATAGCATGTATAAATCCATAGGTACAACACCAAGAGAAATATTAGGCAATGTTATTAACAAGCCGGGCTATCTATTCAGTTTATTGTTTGAAAATTATTCGGGTGAAGCTTTGTTTAATGGTATAAAATCTGAGTTACATTTTTCGGTGTTGATTAGTGGCGGTATTTTTATGCTTTACAAGCCCCAATTTTTAGTGATGTTGATTCCGATTTATGCACAAAAATTATTTAATACAGATGCTGCTCGCTGGGGAATTAACTACCACTACAGCATAGAGTTTGTACCTGTATTAACAGCGTGTACAGCAGTTTTTATTACTTCATTAAATACGTTAGATAAGTATAAAAACTACTTAGGATTTTTGGTTGCGGTAGTAACTTTTTATTACACTTTCAGTAAGATGGATAATCGTGTTTCTATTTGGTATGATAAAATAAATACACGCTTTTACACCAAAGATCATTTCGACAATAATGCAACCATTAAAACCATCAGAACAGAATTAAACGCTTTACCACTTAGCTATGATGATGCGGTAAGTGCGCAAAACAATTTGGTTCCTCACCTATCAAACCGAACCAACATTTATATGTACCCGGAAAGTAGTAAAGCCAACTGTATTGTTATTGCGCCAAAAACAAATTTGTATCCGCTTAAAGATTCATCCTACGCAAGTGTGCTCGATACGTTAAAGGCAAGTACTTACTGGCAAAACATCACCCCAAATAACCAAGAGGTGTTTTTGTTTAAACGTAAATAAAGGTAAGGAATCAACCCACCCAATTTCCTGAAATAAAGTAGTGGAATAAAAAGCCTTGTAGTATAACTCCGGCAATTCCGGTAGTATAGCTAATAGCTTTGTAATATTTATTATTATTATTGGGTAATGCTAAAAATACTGTTGTAGTGGTAAGCATGATAACCAATATCATAATTAACTTATGCTCCATGTGCGAATGCGAAACTGTTAAACCCAATAACACCGCTAAGCCCAATAACATAAAAGGCTTTACATTTAATTTTATTTTTTGGGTAACAAGCAGGTGCAACAACATTAAATAAAATGGCGTTGATAAAACGTATCGGTTTAAGCTGGCCAAACTTTCTTGCTGGTACAGTAATATAAAAGCTGTGCCTCCTGACAAATACAACAGCGCAAATAACTGGGTTGTACTTAAGCTTCCATCAATAACAAATAACTTATTAAGCGGATTGGTAAATGTTGATTTTGAAAGTAACAGGTTGATGAAATATGTTGTTAAAACCAACTTGCAAAACACACCAATTAATAGTGCAAAATTTTCGGTTGCTGCAACCGGTTTATGCCAACTAATGTGCACCAGCTTTGGCCAACGCAAGTGATGATCCCAATATTCATGTGCCTCAAAGCAACCGAACAGCCTACCTGTTTGCTGATACTGGTACAAAAAAACCAACACATTAACTACAAATACAGCAAGCATGGCAAACAAAATCAATTTAATATCGGCCCACTTTTTTTGTTCTATAAATGCGATTAACAACATCCATACAAACGATACTAAAAATATCATGGAAGCCGAGCGTGTACCAATGGCTATCAAAGCACCAAAAACCAAATACCAATAATTGTTTTTACTGAAGCCTAATAAAATTAAAACCGAACCTAAGAAGAAAAAACTTTCGGTATACGGCACCATAAAAAAGAAACTCAACCCAACTGCCATAAACATAAAAATGGTTTTGGTAGCAATTTGATAATGCCTTGCCATGAGTATAGCAGCCAAAGCAAAAACAACATAGTTAATTATTCCTATACCAATATTGCCGATGTTGAGGGCTTTCCAAACCAATGGAAATAGCGGAAAAAACGCTAAGTTATTTTGTTGATTCGGTTTATAAATGTACCCATGTTCGCGCATGCCATTGTACCATCCACAATCCCAAATACACCATTTACTTTCATCGGGTAAAACACCATGCTGTTTAAAATAAAAACCAATGGTAAAACCAATCAATATAATTGGCAATGCTAAGAGTAAAAGTATTTGAGTTTGCAGGCCTTGCTTAAACATATCACATTAAACAATCAATTTATAAATCTCATCCAGACTTAATGTTTTAAAACAACTTTTGCCGCTAGGCGAAAGTTTATTTTCTGTGCAGGCAAACAGTTCATCAACCAAGGTATTCATCTCTTCTGTGCTTAATTTTGTGCCTGGTTTTACCGATGCGCGTTGTGCTAAAATACGTGCAATATTTTGGTGTTTTGTACTTCCGCTTTGTTGTTTATAATTTTCTAAAACTTCATCAATTAAATGCTGTTCGTTGTAATGATTTAACTCGGCCGGAACACCATTTATGGCAAATGTATTTCCGCCCAAATCGTTTACATCAAAACCCAAAGCTCTTATATCTGCAAGCAAATCGTTTAACAACATGGCATCTGCCGCGGTTAAAGTAATGGTTTTAGGAAACAACTTTTGTTGGCTAGCCATGGGTTGATTTTGCAGTGCTTGCATATATTTTTCGTACAATACACGCTCGTGTGCGGCTTGCATATCAATAAGCATTACGCCACTTTTAATTTGTGATAAAATAAAAGTACCATGTATTTGGGTAAAATACTTGGCCGAGTTTTGCTCTTCTTCCAAAGCTAACTCTTCAGCGGTTTTATTAAAACGTTTTGGACCAACATCGCCAATGGTATCTTTCTTTTCTAAGATACCAAACAGCTCTTGCCAATCTTTATTTTGTGTGCGGTTAACAGCAAAACTGTCGCGGTTGTTGTTAAAACCTCCACTTGTATTTGGGGTTGATGTAGCCCTAACCTCGTTATTGGGTTGATGCGAAACAGCAGGTTTATCGGGTGTAAAACGCGAACCTAAATTTAAAAAAGTATCATCGCTTGCAGGCACGTATGTTGGCACATGGTAATGTTCGCCAATGGCTTTTTTACAAACTGCCCGTAATATTTGGTACAACGAACGTTCGTCTTCAAACTTAATTTCTGTTTTGGTTGGATGAACATTTACATCAATTTGCGTAGGGTCAATATCAATACAAATAACATAAAACGGGAACTGCTCTTTGCTAATTAAATTCTCGTAGCAGCTCATAACTGCGTGGTTTAAATAGGCATCTTTAATAAACCTGTTGTTTACAAAAAAGAACTGTTCGCCACGTGTTTTTTTGGCGTGCTCGGGTTTACCTACAAAACCTTTTATGGTTGCAATGGTGGTTTCTTCGTAGGCGCTTAACAAATGCTCACCGGTTTTGTAACTAAACAATTGCTGTATGCGCTGCGATAAATCGCCTGCACGCAGGTTATACACTTCTTCGTTGTTATTGTGTAAGGTAAAAGCAATTTCGGGATGAGCTAAAGCTGCACGGGTAAACTCATCAAAAATATGGCGTGTTTCTACCGGATTTGATTTTAAGAAATTCCTTCGAGCAGGGATATTATAAAACAAGTTTTTTACCACAATACTAGTTCCTTGGTTACAAGCAACACCCTCTTGTTTTTTTACCTCACTACCTTCAATTAAAATAAAGGTACCAATGGCATCTTGCGCATTTTTAGTTTTTAACTCCACCTGAGCCACACTGGCAATACTGGCCAAAGCCTCACCCCTAAAACCATTGGTTTTAATGTGGTAAATATCTTCGGTTTGGGTTATTTTACTGGTGGCATGTCGCTCCCAACACATACGTGCATCCGTTGGGCTCATTCCTTTGCCGTTATCAATTACCTGAATCAACGTTTTACCACCCTCTTTAATCATTAACTGCACAAGCGTAGCTTCTGCATCAATGGCATTATCCAACAACTCCTTAACAACAGAGGCCGGACGCTGTATCACCTCACCTGCTGCTATTTGGTTGGCTACGTGGTCGGGTAAAAGTTTAATTACATCACTCATATCTAAAATGTGCCTGCAAAGTACGAAACAAAATGCAGTGTTAATATGTACGTATAAAACTTACTGCACAAAAACATACAAACCAATTGTATTTTAACGTTTTTTGCCGTTAATAGTGGTTGTATAAAAGCATGAGCAGAATATTAGTTGTTGTGTGTACAGTTTTGTTTTCGGTGGTTTGCCGGGCACAAAGCGGTACCATAAATTGGAATAAAAGTAATCCTTGGGTTGATTCGGTTTATAATACCTTAACCGAAGATGAGCGCATTGCACAACTTTTTATGGTAGATGTATGGACCATGCGCGATTCTGCCCACTACAACTATGTTGAATCTTTGGTGCGCGACTATAAAGTTGGTGGTTTGATTTTTTTTAAAGGAACACCCTACAAACAAGCTACATTAACCAATCATTTCCAAAGTAAAAGTAAGGTTCCGTTATTGGTGGGCATTGATGGCGAATGGGGTTTAAGTATGCGCTTAGACAGCACACCTGTTTATCCGCGACAAATGGTTTTAGGTGCAAGTGCCAACCCCGATTTGGTTTACGAAATGGGTTTAAGCATTGGTTCGCAATGCAAGCGCATGGGTATTCATTTTAATTTTGCACCAGATGTAGATGTTAATAATAATGCGAATAATCCGGTAATAAACGACCGCTCTTTTGGCGAAAACAAATACACTGTATCCAAGTTAGGCGCTGCCTATGCCAAAGGTTTACAAGACATGCACATTATTGCATCAGCCAAACATTTTCCGGGTCATGGCGATACTGAAACTGATTCACACTATGGTTTACCGGTAATTAAAGCCGATAGAAAAAGATTAGATTCTTTGGAGTTATACCCATTTAAAAAATTAATTGACGAGAAGGTAATGAGTGTAATGGTAGCGCATTTAAATATACCTGCACTTGATACCAGTAATACACCTTCATCTTTATCAAAACCAATTATTACCGATTTGTTACGTAAAGAAATGGGGTTTGAAGGTATCATCATTACCGATGCTTTAAACATGAAAGGTGTAGCCGATTTATATCCTCCGGGAGAAGTGGCTGCACGTGCTTTACTGGCAGGTAACGATATTTTACTGTTTGTAGAAAACGTACCTGCAAGTATGGCTAAAATTAAAGAGCATTTGTTGGACAGCTCGTTAACTTGGGCGCAAATTGAAAAAAGTTGCAAGCGTGTTTTATTGGCAAAATACTGGGCTGGACTTAACAAATACGAACCCATTGAATTAACCAATTTAACACAAGATTTAAACTCGGGCGATGCGCCTGCAATGATTAACAAAGCCGTAAAAAGCAGCATTATTGTTGCCAAAAATTTGGATGATATCATACCCATTAAAAACCCGGAGTTATATAAAATTGCTACGGTTGGCGTGGGTGTGCAGCAGCTTACTGCTTTCCAAGAAATGACGCTTAACTATTGCCGCAGCGATTATTTTAGTATTGATAAAACAGACAAAAATTTAAACTTCGATAGTTTATACCTTGCTTTAGAAAAGTACAACTTAATCATTGTAAGCTTGCACTCAACCAGCCGTTTTGTAAGTAGGAAGTTAGGTTTAACTCAACCACAAATAGATTTTGCAAACCGCATTATTCAGTCGCAACGCAAAGTGATTTTGGTGTGTAATGGAAATCCATACATATTAAATAGTTTTCAAAACGCGCGCAACGTAATTGTATCGTACGAAGATTTAGAGCTATACAACCAACTTGCAGCACAAGTATTGTTTGGCGGTATTGCTGCAAAAGGACGAATGCCGGTAAGTGTTGGGCAAGCTTTTCCGTTGGGCAGTGGCATTAACACGCAGGCTTTAGATAGGTTTAGTTATGTAATGCCACAAGAAGCAGGATTAAACACAGATGCATTTTTTAAATTAGATAGTATAGCCAACCAGGCCATAACAAAAGGCGCTACCCCGGGCTGTCAAATTTTAGTGGCCAAACAAGGTAAAGTTGTTTATCAAAAATCTTTCGGCTACCAAACTTACGATAATATAAGTGCGGTAAAAAACCATCATTTGTATGATGTGGCTTCTTTAACAAAAGTACTGGCAACAACGGTTGCGGTTATGCATTTGTATGATGAGCATAAAATTAAACTGGAAGATAAGTTAAGCACCTATTTACCGATGCTTCAAGGAACTAATAAAGATGAAATTACTGTTCATGATGTGTTGTTACATCAGGCAGGATTGATGGCTTATATACCTATTTACAAAAGTACTTTGGTTAATGGAAAACCAAATCCAATCATTTATCAACCCACAAAAGACAGCATTTATAGCATACAAGTTGCTCCGAATTTATATATGCATTACGACTATGAGCAATTTGTTTGGGATGCCGTTTTAAACAGTGAAGTTAAGCCAAAAGGGAATTACGTTTACTCTGATTTAGGATTTATTTTACTGCGCAAAGCCATTGAAAACATCACCCAAATGCCTTTTGATAAATATATAACTGAGCATATTTACAAACCTTTAAACTTGGCAAACTTAACATTCAATCCACTTGGTAAAGTTAACATAGATTGGGTTGTACCTACCGAAATGGATACCTTTTTTAGGTGGCAATTGGTAAACGGAACGGTGCACGACCAAACAGCAGCAATGCTTGGTGGTATTAGCGGACATGCAGGTTTATTTGCAAGTGCAAATGATGTAGCTATAATAATGCAAATGTTATTAAATGGTGGCGAGTATGGTGGTAAGCGCATTTTAAAAGAAAGTACTGTTAATACCTTCACCAAAAAACACGGCAAATCGCGCAGAGGTTTAGGTTTTGATAAGCCAGAAACGGATATTAAAAAAGCAAGTCCAACCAGTAAACAATGTTCGCCATACACTTTTGGACACACGGGTTTTACAGGCACTTGCGCTTGGGTTGATCCAAAATCCAAATTGGTTTTTGTATTCTTATCAAACCGCGTTCATCCGTCATCAGAAAATAAAAAACTGATTGAAATGAATATACGTACCAACTTACAAGATGCCATTTACGAGGCTTTACATTTTGAGTAATATCACCCGTAAATTTTTTATTAGCCGTATTACTGAGTTATATCACTTTAGTTTTATAATTAGTTTACAAGCACTTATAAACTTAATCAAACGGCAACACAAAAACTCAACTCGAATGTTTCATCTTTGTAAACTCAAATTCGAAACATGAAAATAGGAATAGTTTGTTATCCAACTTATGGAGGTAGTGGCGTAGTTGCAACAGAACTGGGTAAAGCATTGGCTGAGCGCGGACATCAGGTGCATTTTATAAGTTACAAACAACCTGCACGCCTAGATTTTTTTACCAACAACCTGTTTTACCATGAGGTTTATGTAAGCAGTTATCCGCTGTTTGATTATCCGCCATACGAAACCACGTTAACCAGCCGTTTGGTTGATGTAGTAAAATTTGAAAAGCTTGATGTATTGCATGTACATTACGCAATACCACATGCATCGGCAGCTGTGTTTGCTAAACAAATTTTAGCTGCAGAAGGCATTCATATTCCCATTATAACAACTTTACATGGTACAGATATTACCCTAGTTGGTAAGGATGCATCATTTACACCGGTTGTTACCTATTCATTAAACATGTCGGATGCGATTACCTCGGTTTCTGACTCGTTAAAACAGGATACATATAAACATTTCAAGGTTACTAAAGACATAGAGGTAATTCCAAACTTTATAGATTTTGAACGCTTCAGCAAAAAACCACGTGAACATTTTCGTAAAGCCATTTCATCGCAAGGCGAAAAATTATTGGTACACACCAGTAACTTCAGAAAAGTAAAACGTGTAGAAGATGTAGTAAAAACATTTGCCAAAGTTGTTCAGCAAATTCCTTCCAAACTTTTATTGGTAGGAGATGGCCCCGAAAGACAACATATAGAAATGTTATGTCGCGAATTGGAATTATGCGACAGGGTAATTTTCTTAGGTAAACAAGATCCTGTGGAAGAAATTTTATCTGTTTGTGATTTGTTTTTGATGCCTAGTGAAACCGAAAGTTTTGGTTTAGCAGCACTAGAAGCCATGGCTTGTGAAGTACCCGTGGTAAGTAGTAATGCCGGTGGTATACCTGAATTAAATATTGATGGAGTTACTGGATTTTTATGCAATGTGGGCGATGTAGATTGTATGGCCGAAAAAGCCATTTACATTTTAAGCGATGAAAAACGTTTATTAGATTTTAAACACAACGCCAAAAAACGTGCATTAGAATTTCACATCAACAACATACTTCCTAAATACGAAAAAGTATACGATAGTGTTATTCAAAACGCATCGGTGTTGTAGTTTACTTTTTTAACAACGACATTATTTTTTCGGTACTTTTTAAACCGTGTCCGCTAAACAGGGTTACCCAGATTTTCTCATTTAATTTTTCTTTGGCTTTTATTAATCCAGCTATGGTTGCAGCACTGGTTGGTTCAATATAAAAACCTTTGGCCAAGCACAGTTTTAATGCCGTGGTAATTTCGTCTTCGGTAACAGCTACAAAAAAACCGTTCGTTGCTTTTACAGTCTGCAACATTTCTTTACCTCTAATCGGGTTGGCAATGGCTATTCCTTCGGCCAAAGTATACTCAGGAATAACAACCTCCGGCACAGCTAAATCTTTTTCCCAGGCTTTAAAAAGAGGAGCGCAACTCTGTGCTTGTACTGCAATTATTCGTGGCATTTTATCAATTACACCACTTTTTAACAAATGCTCAAAACCAAGGTAACATCCCAAAACCAAAGTCCCGTTTCCGGCTGGTAATACCACCACATCAGGCGATTGCCAACCCAACTGTTCACATACTTCATAAGCAAAGGTTTTGGTACCATGCAAAAACAAAGGATTGTAACAATGACTGGCATAATAGTTACTTTGGGCAGCCTCCAAAGCCGCATCAGCAGTGGCCTCTCTATCTCCATTCACTAAAATAAGGTTTGCTCCATATGCGCGTATTTGCGCGAGTTTAGCCTCACTCGTATCCTCAGGTACAAAAATATCACAAGAAATTCCGGCATTTGCAGCATAAGCAGCTATAGCGCAACCTGCGTTTCCACTGCTATCTTGCACCACTTGTTGCACACCCATTTGCTTTGCATAACTCATTAAAACGGTAGCGCCTCGGTCTTTGTAGGAGCCAGTTGGAAATAATTGCTCTTGTTTAACATAAACCAAACTTCCAGCTATATTCAACTGCAAAAGAGGTGTATAGCCTTCACCCATACTTACAACATTAGCATTATCAACAGGAATAAATTGGTGATAACGCCATAAGCTATTCATCTTAAAATTTACCGAATTGATATCAAACGGCTTGATAACTAGTTCATCTATACTATATTGCTCAAGAATATGGTCTCTCAAAGCGATTTTACTCATATTTACAATACTTTACAGCGGCAAATTATCACTTTGTAAAGCTAAAACAAAGCTGTTAAATTGTTCTTAAATGGCTATTCTTAAGAAAAAATTAAGTGGTTTTGATTGTAAGTTTGATTCGGTTTTAAACCCGCAACTATTGACAACAAGTAAATATAACGATATATGAATAATTTATTTACAACACTAAAAAAAGCAACTCGGTTGATTATGCTAATTGTAGCATTAACATTTGCGAGTCATGGTGCATATGCATCACACGTGGTGGGTGGAGACGTTGAGTACGAATGTACAGGTCCACGTACATGGAAAATAAGGCTAACAATTTATCGTGACTGTACAGGTGCCACACTTTGCTCAAACATGTCTTGCACACAATCAATGACAGCAAGACCAAGCACCACGTTAAATCCTCCAGGTTGCGTTGCTAATCCCAACCAAGTAAATGTAAGTTTAAACCTGGTTAAGGTGGAAGATGTAGGTAAAGCCAATGTTGAGTTATGTGGTAATACAGCTAAAAATGGTTGTAATAACTTAGGACAGGTTACTCCAGGTCCTTACTCTCCATCTATTGAAAAATATGTATTCGAAGGAACATTAAACTTAAATTTTCCTTCATTAAACAATACCACTTGTATCTATTGGGATATATTTTGGACACTATGCTGCAGAAACTCAAACATTTGGAATCTTGCAAACTCTGCAAGTCAGGATTTCCGTATTGGGGCTACCATCAACATCTTGAACCGTTCTCAAAATCCTTGCAAAAACAACTCTCCAATTCTTAAAAATGAGCCGGTTGCAACATTGTGCTCTGGACAAGAATATGTATTTAACATGGGTGCTGTTGACCCAGATGATGACTCAATCACATACGAAATTGCACCATCTCTTCAATCTGGAGGAAACCCTGTAAACTATCAATCACCAGGAAGTGCAAACTACCCTTTTCCTCTACACTCTACACGTGCACCACATACCAATTTCCCGCAACCCAACGGGCCATATGTAATTATTGATTCCACAACGGGTGATATAAGTTTTAATGCTCTTAATAATACCCCTGGGTATATATATGGAAATCTAAACGTAAGGATAAAACAATGGTCTTACGATGCAAATGGAAATCCAATATTGGTTGGTATAACCCAACGTGATTTGCAGTTATATGTATTCAACTGTCCGGGTAATAATCCTCCGCGGCTTGCCACAATTCCGTCAGGACCTAATAACAGACCAATATATGATTATGCAGTTTGTGCCGGTGAACAACTCTGTTTTACTGTCATAGCTAAAGACACTGATGTTATTCCTTCAATACCTAGGTTTGATACCACCTATATGAGTTGGAACCAAGGTATAGTAAGGCCGGGTAAATTAACCTTCCAACCAACCTATCCTGTTGGTCCTGGGTTACCTCGCCCACGTGAAGACTCGTGGCAGTTTTGCTGGCAAACTGAAGAATCGGATGGTAGAACATTGCCTTACTATTTTACAGTAACTGGTGCTGATAAGTTCTGCCCTAATGTTGGCCGTGTTACTCGTTCATTTAGTATCAGGGTTCTGCCACAACCAAAAGCGGATGGGGTTAAACAAGATTTGTATTGTGGTACTTGGGTTTATCGGGTACGAAAAACAGAGGTGAAACAAACTTTTGCTGCGGCTTCCTTGCGAATTGCAACTAATCCTTTCGATTACACTTTTACCAACGGTTTTAGGCAAATTCCGCTCAGGGCACTTAATCCGGGGCCTAATCCTACCGGACCTATTACTGATCCGCGTCCGATTTTTATTGATACCTTTACTTACACCAGAGGTGGTAAATATTTAGTACAATACTCTGTCTCTACTCCGGGTTATTTCCCTGGTCAAATTTGTACCAGAGTATATACCGATACCATTACCGTTGATACACCTGTGGTGGCTTCTGTTAAGGATACTTTCACTTGTAGAGGTGTTACCATTAATCTTACTGCTTCAGGTAAACATGGTGTACCACCTTACACCTTCTCTTGGTACAAAACCTCAAGGTTTAATCCGCCTGTTAAAGGGCCTTTACAACTTAATGGTAACAACTACGATGCTACTGAAATTGCAAACACTAAATATATTGTTGAAGTCAGAGATCTGAGAGGTTGTAAATCGTTTGATAGTACCATTCTGGATGTTAAACCGCTACCTACTCCTTTATTTAGTCCAGATACCGCACGAATATGTGCAGGGCAATCCTTTACCCTAAATGCCGGAAATAACAATGGTAATGTAGCTTCTTACACTTGGTTCAGAAACAACATTCTAGAAGCCGGTGACACTACACAATCTGTTGTTAAGAAAGACTCGGGTATGTATGTGTTGTTGATGATTGACTCGTTTGGTTGCCGCATGCGTGATACCTTTAATCTTAGGGTAAACTTGCCTGTGGTGGTGAATGCAGGTTCTGATACTTCGGTTTGTCCTAAAGATACTGTTTTACTTGTAGCTACCGGTGGTTACAAATATAAATGGGACAGAATTCAAGGTCCGGGTTTAGTTAATGTACAACCCAAGGGTTACAGCAACTCATTTAGAGCCGCTCCTAATGTTACTACAGATTACGTCATAACTGCATACTACTCTTATCCTGATACAACCAATAGTTACCTCGAGTGTAGTAATACAGATACCGTGAGGGTAAATGCAAAACCGTTACCTAACCTCTCGCCAACACAACCTCAAAACTTGTGTAGAAGTGAACAAGAACTTGTATTGCCATTCCGTTTGGTTACCCCGGCTAATCAGCAAGGCGGAACTGGTGGATGGACATTTAATCCTGCACCGGGTGCGCTTTCTGTTACCGGTAACACTACCATTTTAAAAATTGATAGTTTACCTAATTTACCTCAAGACACTTTTTATGCTACGATGCAAACTCAAATTGCCGGAGCTAGCAGAAGCTACTACATCAAATATTCTTATCGTGGTCCGGTGGAGCAAGGTGCTTGTTTAAGAGAAGATTCTACTTTGATTCGTGTATTTGCTCTGCCTAAAACATCAGCAGGATCAGACACATCTGTTTGTATCAATAGAATAGGAAACTACTCTTTAAAGTTCGCCAACCACAGACATAATCCTCAAGATCCAAGCGGTAAAGTGGGCATATGGTCTGTTTCTCAGGGTGCGGGTTTAGTTACAACTATCGAAAATCCGTTGACCACTTCTTACTCTTTTGATCCAAAAGCTACAGGGGTAAATGTGTCGCCAACGCCTAACGTATTGAGATATACCTACACCATTAACTATACCTTGCCAGCTCCGTCATTTGGAACTAAAAATTGCGTAAACACCGATTCTATGAATATGCTTGTGGTGCCTACTCCTATTGTTGATGCAGGTACTGATTTTGCCATCTGTAAAAACGAACCAATTTTTACAATCGCTGCTAAGTCGGGAGCTACTACTAACACTACTATTCCAGGGTCTACCTACTGGAGTTTTGCTCCGGGACAGTTGCCTAACAACATGAATGATGCTATTGTTAGTAGGTTAAACTTTGATGCACAAACACCGGTTGTACCAGTTAATGGTGGTACTTGGAAATTATACTATACTGATGACGCTACCGGTTGTGCTGCCAGAGATAGTGTGAACATGGAAATTATTAAACTACCAGATGTTAATATTACATATGCTATTGCCGGTACTAATGATTCTATCTGTAAAACAGGTTCGGCTATTCAGTTTACTGGTACGGCTACTCCGGTTGGTGGTATAGGTACTTACACGGGTACCGGTGTATCTGCTACTGGTTTATTTAATGTGCAAGACCCTGCTGTTGTGCCTCAAAATAGTTACACTGCATACTACAACTATTCTATTACCAAACTGAATACTACTTGTACTGGCTATGATTCTATCATCACTTTTGTTCAACAACAACCTACTTTATCTTTACCTACTGTGCCGGCTAAGTGTTCGTACGATACAGATCCGTTTGAATTGACATCTAATTTATCGCCTGCATTTTATGGCCTAAATTGGACACATGATGGTACCGGTTCGTTTGATAACAACACCTCTTTAACACCTAAGTATACCTTCTCTAAACCGGGTGATGCGGATAAACAATTTGTTATTGCTACAGCTACTACTACCAATAATGGTGTGTGTGCTCCGGCTTCTGCTACCGTTCGTTTAGACATTAACCCACAACCTAATGCTAAGTATACTTGTGACAGTTGTATTGGTTGTGCTCCACTTACTTCATATTTAGCTGCTGAGGGTGCGGGTGTGGGTAACAGTACTTACAATTGGCTATTAATTAATGGTACCAGTGAAACTCCTTTTGCTCCTAGCGATTCGGCCATTGTTAGTAATTTAACTACATACGGCAAAAGGGCTGTTAAACTTAAAGTGGTTACGCCTGCTGGTTGTACTTCTGAGTATATTGATAGCATTACCGTATACGATGTACCTCAAGCTTCCTACTACTCAAACCCTACAAGAACTACCATTGCTAAACCTGAGTTTGACTTCTTTAACACTTCAACTATTAGAGATGGACAAACTTTGAAATACCAATGGAACTTCGGGCCTGACCCACAATACACCGGTTCGGGTAACGGGCCAAACAGAATTATGGTTGACAAAGACCCACAAGACATTGCTTTTGATACTGTTTCTTGTGATATACCTACATACCTTACTGTTATTACAGAGCCTGGTGGATGTATAGATACTGCTATGAGGTATGTTTGTATTGAACCAGACATTACAGTGTTTATTCCTTCTGCTTTCAGACCGGTTAGTGGGGCTAATGCCAATCCTTGTGCTGATCCTACGCTGCCTGGATGTAATGACAGGTTCTTTGTTTATGCCGCAGGTTTTAAAAGCATTGAGATATATGTATTTAACCGTTGGGGTGAACAAGTATTCTCTACGTTTGATTCGAACGAGGGTTGGAATGGACAAGTAAACAACTCTGGTGCTGAGTGCCCGCAAGACGTATACATTTATCAAATTAATGCTACCAGCTTTAATGATAAAAAATATACTTACTCGGGATCTATTACACTCTTGAGGTAAAAAATTAAACATGAAGAAACCTTAAAACGCGCGGCCTTTGGCCGCGCGTTTTTTTTGCTACTCAAAATAGAAATATCAATTTATCATTCATTTTTATATATTGCCTAAATGAGGTTATTCACTTTATACGCAACATTATTACTGATACCTTTTGCATTAAAAGCACAAACAACTTTTAATGTTAACGGTCCGGAAAATCCATTGATGGAATACACAGCATACACACACGGTACTGTATACATCAACCCAAATACTATTTTAAATGATGCTACTATTATAGTAAAGCACGGAAAAATAGAAAGTGTTACTGCCAATGGTGTTGTTCCTAAAAATGCTATTGAAGTAAACTTAAAAGGTAAAACAGTTTATCCATCATTTATTGATTTGTACAGTAACTATGGTATAAACATACCTCAACCTATAAAAAACAAAAGCCATGGCGAACAGTTTAACAGCAACAAAGCCGGAGCTTATGCATGGAATGAAGCTTTAAAACCGGAAATAAACGCAGCAAGTTATTTTAACTATAATCAAACCGAAGCAGATGAATTAAGACACAAAGGTTTTTCAACTGTATTAACAGGCTTGCAAGATGGCATTTGCAGGGGAACAACTGCACTTGTTAACACCTCACAACAAGAGCCTCATTTTAGTATATTAAATAGTAATGTTACTGCATCGTTTAGTTTTAATAAAGGAACATCAAGCCAACCATACCCTTCTTCGTTAATGGGAAGTATTGCACTTATTCGTCAAACTTATTTTGATGCACAGTGGTACAACAAACAACAAAAAGAGAAAAATTTATCGTTGGAGGCATTTGCTAACTTGGTAAAATTGCCTGCTATTTTTGATGCCGGCAACAAACAAAATGTGCTTCGTGCGGCCGCAATTGCCAGGGAATTTAACGCTAACTACATCATCAAAACAAATGGAGATGATTACCAACGCTTGCAAGAAATTAAACAAACCAATCTACCATTAATTGTTCCTATAAATTTCCCTAAACCGTACAAAATTAACGATGCTTTTGATGCCGAATTAATTTCGACAAGTGACCTAAAACATTGGGAACTGGCTCCGGCTAACTTATACTTTTTATGGAAAAATGGCATCAAATTTTGTATCACATCTCAAGGTTGTAAAGAGCAGGAATTTTTAAATAATTTACGCAAAGCGGTAACTTACGGCTTACCTAAAAATGAAGCTTTAAAAGCGCTTACGCAAACACCTGCAACATTAATTGGTGCAAGTAATTTGGGTGAGATTAAAAAAGATGCATTGGCTAATTTTATAATTTGTAATGGTGATTTATTTGATGATGAAACTTCTATTTTAGAAATGGTTATTCAGGGTAAACGCCATACCATTAATTATGGTAACAGCCTTAAGTTGGCCGATGAGTATGTTATTGATAATAATAATATCACTTTACATATCAAAAAACAATTGGCCATTGTTGATGCCGATACCTTTAAACTAAAAAGCAGTTTACAAGGCTCTGTTGCCCACTTTATTTTAGATGGTAAATCATTAATTACTTACCAAGCAAGTGCTACTTTGGTTGATAGCAGCAGCTATCCATACATCATAAAACAACTTACCGGATTCGCTAAAAATGCTGATAAGCATAATAACATGTGGGTGGCCAATGCCTCATCAAACCTAGATAAAAAGAAAGAAAACAAGGTTACCACAAAGGTAATGAGTGATAGTTTAATTTGGTTTCCGTTTAACGATTTTGGCAGCAACACTTTACCCAAACAACAAAAAGTAATATTTAAAAATGCTACCGTTTGGACCAACGAACAACAAGGCATTTCAACCCAAACAGATGTAATTATAGCCGATGGAAAAATTACTGCAGTAGGCAAAAATTTATCGTGTAAAGATTGCGAAGTGGTAGATGCAACAGGCAAACATTTAACCAATGGTATTATTGATGAGCACTCGCACATTGCCATTACACATGGCGTGAACGAAGGAACACAAGCCGTTACCAGCGAAGTTAGAATTGGTGATGCGGTGAACGCTGATGATATTAATATTTACAGGCAACTTGCAGGTGGCGTTATTGCTGCACAATTGTTACATGGTAGTGCAAATCCTATTGGCGGACAAAGTGCTTTAATTAAGTTACGCTGGGGTTTAGCTCCAGAGAAAATGAAAATTGAAAATGCTCCTGGCTACATCAAATTTGCTTTGGGCGAAAACGTAAAACAAGCCAATTGGGGCGATGGTGCAACTACACGTTATCCGCAAACACGCATGGGTGTTGAGCAAGTTTTTGTTGATGCATTTACGCGTGCCAGAGAATATGAGCAAAAACTAAAAACTGATAAAACTACCCGTAAAGATTTAGAGTTGGATGCGTTGGTTGAAATACTAAACAGCAAACGTTTTATTACATGCCACAGTTATGTGCAAAGCGAAATAAATATGTTGATGCATGTGGCAGACACTTTTGGATTTAAAGTAAACACATTTACACACATTTTAGAAGGTTATAAAGTGGCAGATAAAATGAAAAAGCATGGTGTGAATGCAAGTACATTTGCCGATTGGTGGGCTTACAAATATGAAGTTATTGATGCCATACCACACAATGCTGCTATACTTAACCGCATGGGGGTTACAGTAGCAGTAAATAGTGATGATGCCGAAATGGGCAGAAGGTTAAACCAAGAAGCCGCTAAAATAATTAAGTACGGTAAAATAAGTGAAGAAGAAGCTTGGAAAATGGTTACCCTTAATCCGGCTAAAATGTTGCGTATTGATAACCGAACCGGTAGTATCAAACCGGGTAAAGATGCCGACTTGGTTTTATGGAACAACAACCCACTTAGTATTTACGCCAAACCCGAAATGACTTTTGTGGATGGCACTTGTTACTACAGTTTAAATAAAGACCAAGAACTCAGAAAACAAGTATCACAAACCAGAGCAAAACTTATTAGTGATATTTTACAAGCACAAAAAAATGGTGCCGAATCGCAATTACATGTATCAGAACTTGAACCTAATTACCACTGCCAAGATGAAGAATAGCATATATATTACATTGCTGCTTTTAATGTCTTTTACAAGTATTAAAGCACAACAAATACCTGTAATAATTAAAGGTGGAACCATTCATGTGGGCAATGGAAAAACCATTAACAACGGTTACGTTGCATTTGATAGCGGCAAGTTTGTTTTTGTTGATAGCGTAATGCGCAACAGCTATAAAAATGCTACCATTATTGATGCTACAGGTAAACACATTTACCCGGGATTATTTTTATTAAACACTTACTTAGGGTTGAATGAAATTGATGCCGTTCGTGCTACCAGAGATTACCATGAAACCGGAGAAATTAATCCTAATGTACGTGCTTTAATTGCTTACAATACCGATTCGAGGGTGGTGCCAACTGCTAAGTTTAATGGTATTGCCTATATGCAGGTTGTGCCGCAAGGCGGCTTAGTTTCGGGCACATCATGTGTGGTTAAAACGGAAGCTTATAATTGGGAAGATGCTGTGGTGAATGAAGATGGTATACACATCAATTGGCCGGAGGCGAACCACTATCAAAGAAACGAAGAACAACAACAACGTTTAGCCGATCAACGCAATAAACTAAACACACTTATTGCCGAAGCAAAACAATATCAACATAAAACTGCTACCAACGAAACAAACCTGCGTTTACAAGCCATGCAAGCAATTATTAACCAAACAAAGGTTTTATATGTACATGCAAATTCGGCAAAAGCAATTTTAGAGGCCATTGAATTTATTAAACAAAATCAACCCTTAAAAGCAGCTATTGTTAGCGGTAGTAATGCGCATTTGGTGGTTGATGAGTTAAAGGCAGCTAACATACCTGTTATCATAAATTTAATTCATAGCTTACCCAACAGAAATCACCACGATGTTGATCAACCTTTTAAAACGGTTGCACAATTGTACAACAAAGGTGTAATGGTTTCTATTGGATTTAGTGGAAGCTGGGAAAGCCGTAATGTGATGTATACAGCCGGAACTTGCGCTGCATATGGCATAAACAAGGAACAAGCTTTGCAATTAATTACAGAATATGCTGCTAAAATTACAGGCAATCAACAACAATTAGGAACCATTGAAGCAGGCAAAAATGCAACGCTAATTATTAGTGAAGGTGATGTGTTAGATATGAAAGAAAGTAAACTGACTCACTTATTTATAAATGGTGAAGCTTGCGATTTAGAGAACTCCCAAACCGAACTGTACAAGAAATACAGCAAACGTTACGGAATAGAAGCTAAGTAAGTTAATACGTTAACCTCATTAAACGTGTTGTTTCTCTTCTGCTGTTTACTTGAACTACGGCTGTATCTCTGGCAACTGTGCCCGATAAACTTCTTGCCAATAAGTAGTAATTGCCTTGTAATAAATATCCGAAATCTGCAATACCTGAGTTGTTGGTGTACACAAAATTTAACGAAAGGTTATTCACCAAATCGCTGTAATTTGCATACAAATAAACTACAGCATTATTCTCTAAGTTGTTATTAACGTTGCGCACTTCTGCTTTTAATCTGCCATTAAACTCAGACGAATCCGTGGTAACAATTTGTTGTTGTGGAGTTGTATTATCACTCTCACTTTTTGAGCAAGATGTTGAAACAACCGATGCAACCATCAAACCTAACAAAACTAAAATTGAATTTTTAGTGCGCATTTTTTTGTATTTATTTGGTGCAAAATACAAAAACAATACCAATGAAACCAAGTGAGGAAAATCCGTGGCAAATTTTAAATAAACAGGTGGCGTATGATAACGCATGGATAACGGTAACACACCATGAAGTAAAGCACGCATCGGGCAAAGAAGGCATTTATGGTATTGTACATTTTAAAAAATTGGCGTTGGGTGTATTGGTTTTAGATGAAGAAAATAACACCTGGATTGTTGGTCAGTATAGGCTACCACTTAACCAATATACTTGGGAAATACCCGAAGGTGGCGGAGATTTAGGTGTTGACCCATTAGTTTCTATAAAAAGAGAATTACTGGAAGAAACGGGTATTGTTGCCCAAACTTGGATACACATACAAAGTATGCAATTAAGCAACTCGGCCACTGATGAAATAGCACATTTGTATGTTGCTAAAAACTTAACATACCACAAAGCCAACCCAGATGAAGATGAAACTTTACAACAACAAAAAATTTCGTTTGATGAATTGTACAATTGGGTTTGTGATGGTAAAGTAACCGATGCACTAACTGTTGCAGCTGTTTTAAAGGCTAAATTAATGATGTTGGAAGGTAAATTATAACTTCAACTTCATCATGTAATCATCGCATAAACGTTCTCCCAATTGAAACTGTCGGGTTTCAAAAACTTCGAAACCTGCTTTTTTATAGAAGTGAACTGCCCTTTCGTTTTCTTGCCAAACGCCTAAAAACAAAGTATCGAAACTATTTTCTCGGCTATGTGCTATGGCTTGCTGCATCAAAGCCTTTCCTGCTCCGCTGCCAAAATAAGAACCTAAAACATAAATCTTTTCCAACTCAATACACTTGCCACTTAAACCTTTGTAGGTAGCATGATGTATCAATTTAATGTAGCCAATTACTTGCTCACCATAGTAACACAAATAATACGCAATATTTGGGTTGATTAAATTTTGGGTGATGGTATCAATATGATACGCTTTAGAAATATATGAGCGAATATCGCTTTCGGTATTGTATGGCCTGAAGGTTTCATAAAAAGTATCTCCTCCAATTTTAGATAAAATTTCAGCATGCTGTTGT
>CAZRVA010000025.1:0-29501 GCA_964603255.1 uncultured Chitinophaga sp. | reverse complement strand
TTTCTTCTGTTGTGTTGTGGTGCTTATTGCCGCAAGAAATGGTAGTTAATGCAGCAAACACAGTGATTACTGAAAGGTAAATTCTCATAAAAAATTGTAATGTTTTAAACTGTTGAAAATGCGCAACGACTGAGCCAACAAGCCATTGTTTTTTACTTGTTAGACGGGTTGTTTTAGTATGTATTAACTGCTATGCGCGTTGAGTTAAGTTGTAATTGGGTGTTAAGCCAAATAACTTTTCCAACTATGAAACATTACAAACAGAGGAGCCTGTTTAAAAGGAATAAAACTTTGAATATACCCTTGGTTAAGGGATACAAATTTGATTTGATGGTTTAGTGAACATAAAATGCAAACTTGAGCGCATTGCTGTGATTGATGCTCATCATCTGTGTCTTCTTCAATTAAATCCTCGGACTCATTTAAAATTTCTGTGCCATCAAATAACCAATTAAAAATTCCGGTTGTGAGTCGGTTATCTGTTGATGATAATTGTTGGTGGGTATGATTACCCGGCTGATTTGAGGAGATATAATTTTGACGAAAAGCAAAAGCACTTATGTTTTGTGTAAGTGCAAGATGCGTGAGTAGCATCAGTAAACAATACACAATAAATGATTTGGCTATTTTCATCACTGCAAACCTAAGACAAAATTGTTTAAGTACAATGACATGAAATGGTAAAAGAATAATATGAACTTATATGGGCGTTTCTTATCTGTAAGTTAAACCCGGCTTAGCGGGTGTAAGTGTTACCGAAGTAACACGGAACACGCGATGCAGACTGTAGCGCAGCGAAACGTCTGTAAAGCCCCAAATTACTAATTTTATACAAACGGTATTTTAACCTTGCTTAATTTGGTTTACTTTGTGCCTTTGATAGCCCCGTTGTATGAATATTTTAGAGGTTAAACACGTTACTAAACAATACGCTACACATAAAGCACTAAATGATGTAAGCTTGGTGGTGCCTGAAGGCAATATATTTGGTTTGCTTGGTCCAAATGGTGCGGGTAAAACCAGTTTAATTCGTATCATCACCCAAATTACCCAAGCTGATAAAGGAGAGATTTTTTTTGATGGTGAGTTGCTTAAACCGGAGCACATTTACCAAATTGGTTATTTGCCCGAAGAGCGTGGCCTATATAAAAAAATGGAAGTGGGTGAGCAGCTTTTATACTTTGCCCAACTAAAAGGGTTGAGTAGGAAAGAGGCCATGCACAAGCTTAAAGATTGGATTGAACGTTTTGAAATAAAGGCGTGGTGGGGCAAAAAAGTAGAGGAGTTGAGCAAGGGTATGCAACAAAAAATACAGTTTATTGCCACCGTTTTGCATCAGCCTAAGTTAATAATTTTAGATGAACCGTTTAGTGGTTTTGATCCCATAAATGCCGATTTGATTACGCAAGAAATTTTAAAACTGAAACAACAAGGTAGCAGCATTATTTTTAGCACGCATCGCATGGAAAGTGTGGAGCAATTGTGTGATGATATTGCTTTGATTAATAAATCGGAGAAGGTGTTGGAAGGCAGTGTTAAGCATGTGCGTGAGCAATTTAGAACCCATATTTTTAATGTGGAGTGCTCGGGAGCCAACATTATTTTACCTGATTCTTATCAAGTGGTAAGTAGTAAACAGCTTGATAACAATCATTTTGCGTACGAAATTAAGAAGCCTGAGCACGAGGCGAACAACATTTTACTGAAGGAGTTGTTAAACCAAACAGAAATCATAAGATTTGCTGAGATGCTTCCTACCATGTCGCAAATATTTATTGATGTGGTAAATGCACATCAACCCAACAAAACTTTAACAGCACAATAACAAACATATTATGAGTGATATTAAACAGTACATTGAACAAAACAAACAACGTTTTTTAGACGAACTTTTTGCGTTATTACGTATTCCATCCATTAGTGCCGATAGCGCTTTTGCAGGCGATGTAGCTAAAGCTGCCGAGTTTGTGGCCGAGAGCATGCGTGCTGCTGGTGCAGATAATGTTGAGGTTTGCAAAACCCCGGGACACCCAATTGTGTATGGTGAGAAAATTATTGACCCAAGTTTACCAACTGTGTTGGTTTACGGACATTATGATGTGCAACCTGCTGTGCCACTTGAGTTGTGGGACACGCCTCCGTTTGAACCTACCATTAAGAAAACCGAATTACATCCTGAAGGTGCAATTTTTGCGCGTGGTTCGGCTGATGATAAAGGACAGTTTTACATGCATGTAAAAGCGTTTGAATACATGATGAAAAACAACGCTTTACCTTGTAACATTAAAATGATGATTGAGGGCGAAGAGGAAGTAGGTAGCAACAATTTAGCAGATTTTTGTATTGCCAACAAAGAGCGTTTGAAAGCAGATGTGGTGTTAATTTCTGATACATCAATTATTGCAAACGATTGCCCAAGTATTGACACCGGCTTACGTGGATTGAGTTATGTAGAGGTTGAAGTTACGGGTCCTAACCGCGATTTACACTCGGGTGTATATGGTGGAGCCGTTGCTAATCCAATTAATATTTTGGCAAAAATGATTGCCAGTATGCATGATGAAAATAACCACATTACCATTCCGGGTTTCTATGATAAAGTTGCAGAATTAACTGCCGCAGAGCGTGAAGATTTAAACAAAGCACCGTTTGATTTGGAAGCTTATAAAAAAGATTTAAATGTGGCTGATGTATGGGGCGAAAAAGGATACACTGTTTTAGAGCGTACCGGTATTAGACCAACATTAGATGTAAATGGTATTTGGGGCGGTTACATTGGCGAAGGTGCTAAAACCGTATTACCAAGCAAAGCATTTGCTAAAATTAGTATGCGTTTGGTGCCACACCAAGTAAGTGATGAAATTACTGAGTTGTTTAAAAAACATTTTGAAAGCATTGCACCAGCAGGTGTTAAAGTAGAAGTTCGTCCGCACCACGGTGGCGAGCCAGTAGTAACACCAACGGATAGCATTGCCTACAAAGCAGCATCTAAAGCTATGGAAACTACTTTTGGTAAAACGCCTGTTCCAACACGTGGCGGGGGAAGTATACCTATTGTAGCTATGTTTGAAAAAGAATTGGGTTTAAAATCAGTTTTAATGGGCTTTGGATTAGATAGTGATGCATTACACTCTCCAAACGAACATTACGGTATTGTAAACTACTTAAAAGGTATCGAAACCATTCCTTATTTCTTTAAGTACTACGCTGAGGGAAGTAAGTAATTACTTGAATTGATTTAATATAGAACGCTCCTTGCAGTTAACTGTGAGGAGCGTTTTTTTATTGATGTTTAAAGCAGTTTTCTATATTTACGTTTAACCGACTTTGAGTTTTTAAAACAATCTATCAAGGCTGCAAATAAATCGAGTTTAATTTTTCCCAATATCTCGTAGTCACTTCCTTCGTTGGGGTAAATGTCTTGCAATAAATCAATGTCATACTCATCAATTTGATGGCCATATAAGTATGTTTTAAAAGTGAATAATTTGCCACAATCGGTTACCTCAGTGTTATTAGGAAGTACAAAACAATTTAGGTTAATATCGGGTAATTCTATGCAGCCACTTTCAGCATTATTCGTGCTTGGTATGTTATCTTTTCTGGTTGGGAGAGAGGCTAACACACTTTTGTTGCCAAGCCGTTTTAAAACAACAAAATACTTGGGTTTTGCGGTGTTTCCATTTTTAAAATAAAAGGGATCGAAGTATATAAGATTTCTCTCCTCAAACATTTTTACTGAGATTCGATGTAATCGGTATAAATTTCTAACTTACGCTTATCGTGTGCAATTATTTGGCTCATATCAATAACATATTCAGTGTTGTTGATAGACTCATTTTCCAACAAGGTTAATACATCGTTCTCCTTTGCAGTATTGTACCAAGGCGAGTTAATTCGGTGAGTGTACTCCACCAATTCTTTTGCCGATTTTTTTCCATACTTATCAATCACAAAATTCATCAACTCAATATCATTATCAGAAAACTCATCATCGCTAAATTTAACCTTGGCGCTGATATAACCATTGTAATTTTCGATGTTAATGTACTTTTCTAATAAAGTGGGTTCTGACGATAGGTCAATGAATAATTCCTCAGAAACAGGCCCAAACTTCCAAACTTTGTATTTTAAGTTAAGTATAGGAATACCACTTTTTTTGATTGAAATCTCGTCCATGATATACAACAACTTCAAAAGTTTAGTTTTAGACAACTGTGGAAGTTTATCAGCAAGGTATATTACCGCATTGCCAATTTTTTCGAGTTGGTTGTTACTAAATTTTATATAAGGAAGTAAATTCATGATTTTCAACGCACGAAGATAAATATTTTTAAGATTGTAAACATAACCATAGTGCTTAATAATTAAGATGTAATTAGTTAATTAATTTGCTTTGAAAACTGGTATATTGTTTTTGTAAATAAATTACCATGATTGAATTTGAATCTCTCGAAAAGTGCATGTACTGTGGATTATCAGGAACTGATGTAAACTTGACTGACGAACATATCGTTCCTTTCTGTTTAGGGGGTGTCGACATTTTACCCAAATCTTCGTGTAAAAAATGCCAGGGTATAATTAATGGTTTTGAAACTAAGGCAGCTAGATTTTATGGAACAGTTAGGCTTGTGGAGAATGTTCAGTCGCGCAACCCCCAAAAGCTACCCAAAACATTCAGCTTGTTGAGCAATCGTGGACAAATACAGATATCAAAACAACATATGTGGGGAATAACAACACACATTAAATTGAAACCACCTACAGTAATTTCAGGTGCTGAAAATGCAGAAAAATGGGTTGGCTCGGAGTTGAAGGTGACAAATTACAGGGCACCAAACTTTCATCAATTAAATAAAATTTATGGAATTAATGAGCTTCAATATGTAACTCCAAGCCCAAACTTTGAGAATATTTCTAGACTTGTAGCTAAGATAGCTCACTCTTATGCTATTGCGATATATGGTATTGATACTTTTGAGATTTTTTTAACCAAGTTTATATTATCCGATGAGTTGGATGAAATTGAGAAATTTGTTGGCAGCTATGAGCAGGAAAGAGAACCTGTAAATAGAAACTATGAGATTTATGATGAACTTATTAAGCGAGATAACCATTATTTAATCTCGGTTTCTGTTAGGTTGTTTGCATTTACAGGCGGACCAGATTTTCAGATTATAGTAGGTAAAGTGCATGAATCTAAAAAAGATATTTTAGATGCACGCAAGGCTGTTTTTTTGGGATAAATAATTTAATCGTAAATCGTCCTTTTTATTCAACCTACTCCCAAAACATATCCGTTTCATTCTCTACAAACGGCACTTCAACGTGGTGTTTTTTGATTGTATTGAGTTGTTTGGTGGTGGCTGTTTCTTGAATCAAATTAAACAAAACACGTTCTTCAAACCTGATGTGTGTTTCTAATTCTTCTTCAATAAAACTCAACGATTTGGCCAATTGCTGTTGGTCGGTGAACAAGCGTGTAAGCCTGCGGTGTTGGGCAGTTGCTTTAACAATCAATTCATGCTCGTTGCCCAAAACAGGAAATAGGTATTTTTCCTCTATTTCAAAATGCGGCAGCAAATGTTCCTTGTAAAACCAATCAGCATATACCTTCATGCGGTTTGGTGCAATATTTTTTTTGAGTCCTTGACGTATTTTCCAACACAACAATAAGCCTTGGTGGTGTTCGCGGCTAACGGGTTGTAATGCCTCATTACGTTTTATGGGTTTGGTTTGATGCATAATTTAAACAATAGTTATGG
Organism: uncultured Chitinophaga sp.; assembly: GCA_964603255.1. Taxonomy (GTDB): domain Bacteria; phylum Bacteroidota; class Bacteroidia; order UKL13-3; family UKL13-3; genus UBA6183. The sequence continues at coordinate 23,736 of CAZRVA010000025.1, read as the reverse complement.
TGGCTAAATGTAATTGGTTGTTAATGGGAATTTGGCAAGCTAAACGTACTTCTTCCGGATTAAAGTCATGACGTGTTAAGGTTCTTTTTTCGTTGCTGTTAAACTCTGCTATAGGTTGCGTACTTTTTATTTTTACAACACAAGTACAACATCTGCCCATACCCCTGCACTCGCCAAAATCATCTAAATAAAAATGATTAATGAGCAATTGCATCAGGTTACGGTATTCGTTTGCAAAAGTGTGAATGGTTTTGCTACGGTTATCCAATTGTATATTTATGCTAATGCCTTGCAATTTTTACAGGAGTTAATTATCCAAACAAAGGTGAGGGAAATCCCCCACCAATTTGAATGGAAACGCGCAACAATTGAAAAGAGTATTGTAGTCCTTTCATGTATTTGGACTAAACCGCGAGTTCTTTTTCTAAAGCAATGGCCTTAGGAAACAAGAGGTTATTTTCAAGATGGATGTGGGCATGTAAGTCGTTTTCAAATTCCTGTAACAATGCAAACGATACTCGGTAAGTATTACAAGCATCAGCAGGAGGGGTGTAGTTGTTGGTTAATTGGGCAATGGTTCTAAACCGGTCGCCTTCGGTCTCGTGTTCCGTCATCATTAGGGCTATGGGGTTATTAACCGATCCAAAATGTGGATTTTCGTGCAACTGATTATTTTGTTTGGACTGCATCATTTTGCGCACAGCTGGAAACAAAATCAACTCTTCTTTTTTCATGTGCATGGCCAACTCAGCAGCCGAGCTTTTAAAGTGTTCTTCAATTTCTTTTAACTCCGGATGGTGCTCACCATGAACAGAAGCTACCTTACGCAAGTACTGCAACAGTTGTGGCGTTTTTTCGATGATGTAACGGTGGTGACGTTTTTCTATGTAGTCAGCCAACAAATCAATGGGCCACGATTTAAAGTCTATTTGCCCATCTGTTTGGGTTTGCATCACTTCATTTAATTGGTTAATCAAAGTGGTATCGGTAACTTTTTTGTTGTCGCATACCTCTGTAATGGTGCGGTTGCCTTTGCAGCAAAAATCTATACCGTGTTGTTTAAATACGGCTGCAGTGCGGTAATCATGTGCTACTAATTCGCCTACAATTGTTTGGTTTGATATATTCATAAGTATAAAAATTAAAGTGTTTTAGTTGTTAATTGTTATTGGTTTGGCTGAGTTGTTTCTGTAAAAAGCAATTTTGTAGTGAAACATTTCGGCCATTTTTTCGGCACGCCATTTGGCTTCAGCAGCTTTTTCTCCTTCAAATAACTCATCTATGTTTTGGTAAAATAATTCCATCCACCTGTCGAAATGATTTCGGTATAGAGGCATACTTGCATGTGGTGCAAAAGGGCTGCCATTGTATGTATGTTCGTCAAGTAAAACAGTTTGCCAAAACCTATACATTTTCTCTAAATGTTCGGGCCATCTGTTACCAATTTTCTCGTTAAAAAAGGAGGCTAACAATTTATCATTTCTAATTTTAGTGTAAAATGAATCAACCATTATTTTTACATCAGTTAATGTTAAAATATCCGATTTCATAACTTGTTAAATGCTAAAATTTGTAATGGCATAAAAGGCTGCCCAGCCCACAAAACCAAGCAGTATAATCCATAACCAACTGGGTATGCTGTGTGGTGTTTCACTACCTTCTAATAAAAACTGTGGCTTGTTGCCTTTGTCATAGGCATTAATCATAATGGGCAAAATGCCATCAATAATGTCGTTATTATGAATACCCTCTACGGCTATCGCAGGTCCGTTACGCACGGTAAACTTTATCTGTTCAATACCTTCTCGTCCGCTTGGCGATTTACTCACAATTTTCAATACATGTTCACCATCAGTAAGTTTTTTACTGTCTAACTCAAACTTAACCGGAGTGCTTAATTCTGCTATTGGGTTGGGTTCATCATCAACAAATAACAGTATTTTGCTTTTTTCTGAATGCATATGTTTGTAGCTATTGGGTTAAAATTAATCGTTTAATATGGTTACTGTTTTGCTCTAATGGTTTAATCAAGTATTTTAACGACAGGTAAAATGTAACCAACGTAATCGCACATATTACACCTACAATCAACCAATCCCAATTGCTATCGGGTCCTGTTCCATGCGTAATACCTTGCGTAATTTTAGGTTGTTGTTTTTCGCAGGCATTACAGGCCCAACTTTGATATTGGCCAATCCATGTTAATACAAGTAGTACAATGAGTTTTTTCATGATATCACTTTTTAGCATTGCTGTTTAAAAAATCCATGATGGCTTTTACTTCTTTTACATCAACTGTTTTTGCCACGTTGCCCCAACTGCTTTTTTCGTGATTAATAATGGCTGTTATTTCTTCGGCAGAAAGTTTATTGTTTTTACCTACAGCCGGCATCACGGCAAACTCCGGGCGAGCATCGTAACCATCCATAATAATGGTAACAAACAATTCTAAATCCTCACCGGTTACAATTTTACTGCCCTTTAGTGCAGGAAAAGCGCCACTTAATCCTTCTCCATTTTCTTGATGACAACTCTGGCAATTATTGGCGTAAAGCAATTTTCCGTTAGGTAAATTATCATTGATGGCATTATTGTTTTCTATTATTGCTTTCTGTTCTTTTTTATACAAAAATTCTGGTGTTGGGTTACCGGTAGGTAATACAATTTGTTTTAACGATTTTAAGTAAGCCACCAATTGTAATGCTTCTTTATTGGCTACAATTTTTCCGTTAATACCCTTACGATATTGGGCCGGTACAACAACTTCAATATCATTTTTATCTAAGGTTTGTTTAACAGTAAACAACCATGGATAAGCCGGCATAATAGATTGTTTTACCGTAGCGCGTGGCTGATAAAGATGTAACAAATGCCACGCATCACTAGGTTGTCTGTTGCCAATATTGGTTAAGTCGGGTCCGGTTCTTTCGGTTCCCATTAAAGTTGCGGTGTTGCGCCAAATATCCATTCTTTGGTTTGATGCATAATCGGCAGCAATACCCGGACGTTCGCCCCACATTTTATCCATGTCTACATTACGCACTTGTTGGGTGTGACAAGCCACACATCCGTTTGCGATGTAACTTTGTTTGCCCGCTATTTCATCAGCAGTTAGTGTTTTTGAGCCCGGAAGTGGGGCATTGTTTTTTTGATTGTTTAAAGCGGGCATTATGGCCACAACCATAGTCAATCCTAAAAACAAGGCAAATGCGGTGCTAAATAATTTTTTATGATGATTAAAAAGTTCCATAGTTAATCCTGAGTTGTTGATAATAATTGTGTTCTTGCATTTAAAATTTCGGGTGCAGTTTTCGGTATTTCAACCTCGTTCTTGTTGGCAACCATGCGGTAAAAATTATAAGCAAAAAACAAATGTGCAATCCACATAAACGATCCTCCAATTGCCCTCCAAATCCAATACGGAAACATCATGCTAACGCTATCAATAAAAGGTTTTCCTTCCATCCACATTAAACCGCGTAGGGTAGAGCCAAGCATTAGCGGTATGGTGTAAAAAAGTAAACCGATTAATGCCAACCAAAAGTGAGCGCCAATAGTAAGTTGTGGCGCTTCTTTTCCGGTTAAGCGAGGAACAACGGTATAAATAAACGCCCATAACATAAATGTAATTATGCCATACATGGTTAGGTGGGAGTGGGCAACTGTAAAATCGGTAAAGTGCCATAACAGGTTGGTAAATCTAAATGCTTCAGCTGTACCCTGTAATGATCCGGTAAAGTAAAATATGATACCAACCAAATAAAAAGGAAGCGTGTAACTTTTTCCTACTTTACTCCAAGTTCCTTTAAATGTCATTAAAAAGTTGGTAGTACCTGCTGCAACCGGAATAACCATTCCTACGCTACCTACAATCGCAACGGTTTGAAGCCACCAAGGAATAGCACTAAATATGAAATGATGTGTACCGATTAGCGTGTAAAACAATATTTGCGACCAAAAAGCAAGTATGCCTAAACTGTATGAATAAATAGGTTTATTGAGCTGTTGCGGTAAAAAGTAATACATCAACCCAAGGTTAAAAAACATAAACCACATACCTACACCTTGGTGCATATAATAACCTTGTATGATGGTTTCGCCCAAGCCGTTTTGCCAGCTAGGCCAATAGGCTACAAAGGCAATAACCAACAAAAACATCACAGCCGAAACAATGTACCAATTAGAAACATAAATTTCTTTGGTACTTCTTTTTGCAATGGTTTTTATAAAGTTGATCAGCGTAATAATTACACCCAAGCCAAACAAAATCATTACAGGCCACACGTACTCTCTGTATTCTCCGCCACCATTGTTTATTCCCGCCATTAAACAAATACTGCCAACAAATACTGATAAATTAATAAGTACCAAGGCCCTATAACCGCATTTAATGCTTGCCAAAGGGGTGTTGCTAACCCTTGGTACAACATAATTTCCTAAACCTATCATGGCTAATGATGCCCATCCCCAGAATACGGCATTGGTATGTACGGGGCGTAACCTTCCAAAACTCAACCAACTCATGTGGTCTATATCAGGGGCAGTGAATTTAATTCCCAAGTATTCACCAATGGTTGTACCAATCACTAACCATGCAGTAGCGCAACCCAAATACCACAAAATTAGTTTACTTAGGTTTGGGTCGATAAAGTTCTGTGGTTGATTTTTTTTCTTGATGGAAACAAACGGTATTTCATCTTCAATACTTATATTTTCTATTAAACCACGATTGTCTTTAGGAGGTAATGTACCCGCCAATTCATGATTTGTTAAAGAGTAAGCCAACTCTTTCTTTCGTTCCTCAAGTTTTTTTACATCTTCTTCACTTAATGTGTTCAGGTAACCTTTAAACTGCTCAAACGCTCTGTTGTTGAAATATTGTTTAATGGTTTTCATGGTTTTTATACCAACCAAAATAGCTGCAAATACTACAGGTATGGTTATTAGTGCAAGTGTTATGAGTATTCCTGATTGTGAAAATAAGTTTGTTGTTTGCATTTGTTTTTATAAATTTTATTTCGGATAAAATTGTCTTAAATAGGACTAAAAAAAGCTATCGCTTTAAAAAAGTAAATCCTTCTTTTAGTCCAAAGGTGAGTTCTTTTATGGTAGTAGTTTCTAGCATCTTTTTTAGTTCATCTCTTACAATTTTAAATTTATCATGTGCCGGACAAGGCTTTTTTTCATTACATTTTTTTAATCCTAAACCACAACCTTTATATACTTCATCACCATCAATTGCAAAAACAATATGGCTTAATTTCATTTTGTCTATGGTTGAATTATCCATTGTAAATCCGCCACTTGGGCCTTTTTCTGAGTGAACGAGGTTGTTTTTTGAAAGTTGTTGTAGTATCTTGGCTGTAAACGCTTCAGGCGAATCAATAGCTTTGCTTATTTCTTTTTGGTTTACGCGTTTGCCCAACATCGATTGCTCTGCAATGTATATAGAGGCCCGTATTCCGTATTCGCAAGCTTTTGAAAACATGTTTTAGTTTTAATTACGCAGCAAAGGTATAAAAGTTTTTATTACGGACAAATTTGTCTTAAATAAATAGTATGTTTGTTTGCTCAAGTTAGTAAAGAATTGATATGCAAGAGAAAAAAGATTTAAGAAAACACATCACCACACTACGAAATGAAATTTTAACCGAGCAAAAAGCCATTTGGGATAGGGCCATCAACGAACAGCTTGAATTAATATTAGGTTTGGGCCACATTCAAACTGTACATACTTTTATTCCTATGGGCAACGAGGTAAATATTTTGCCTACCATACAATACATGTTGAATAGAAACATCAAAGTTGTTTGTCCAAAATCTTTACCAAAGCGCATCATGGAAAATAGGATACTTACATCAGTATATCAATTAGAGAGCGGTATGTACGGTACACAACATCCGGCATTAACCCAAATACATCTGGGCAGCTACGACTTGATAATAGTGCCAGGTTTAGCTTTTGATAAAAACTATTATCGCATGGGGTATGGTGCTGGTTATTACGATACTTTTTTAGCACAACATCCCAATGCTTTAAAAATAGGCGTGGGTTATCCTTTTCAGTTGGTTGATGAAGTTCCAATAGAAGCGCATGATGTGAAATTAGATGGTGTAATTTATTGATGTTTATTTTGCGCGCATGGCTGTAACCGGATCTAGTTTTGCAGCCGAAACAGCAGGAATCAAACCCGCCAGAATACCTACAGCAGCCGAGGTTCCGAAACCAATAAATATATTAGGAATACTGAGCACTACTTCAAAATCAAAAAAGTGTTGTACTGCAAAAACAGATAATGCTACAACACTAACGCCAACAGCGCCTCCCGCCAAACAAAGCACAACTGCTTCAACCAAAAACTCAATTAAAATAAAGTAGCTGCGTGCGCCTAAACTCTTTTTTATACCTATCTGGTTGGTACGTTCTTTAACCGATACAAACATAATATTGGCAATGCCAAAGCCACCTACCAACATGGCAAAACCACCAATAATCCATCCTGCAATGGTTACGGCTTTAAATGTTGCTTTAAGTGGCGCATCAAACAAACTGGTTTTATTTAATGCAAAATTTTCTTCTTGTCCGGGACGTAGTTTACGCTGTGCACGCATAATACCACGCAGTTCTTCTTCTAATAAATCTGGCGATACACCGGCTTTTGTTTTTACTTCAATAGTGGTTTGGTTGCGGTTTGAGTTTAACCTGATGTAATTGGCTAAACATTTTACAGGCACTATTACCAAATTATCAAACTGATTGCCAAATAAGCTCTCTCCTTGTTTTTCAATAACACCAACAATGCGGTATTTATTCTTTTTCACTACAATTTCTTTTCCAACGGCATTACCATTTGGAAACAAATTATCAGCTAATCCATAGCCTAATACCACAACGGGTAAACCATTGTTGGTTTCTGTTTCGGTAAAATACCTGCCATCAATAATGTTAAAATTTTTTACACGGTAGTAATCATGGGTAACTCCTGAAACGCTGACTCCTGTTGCAGAGTTACTGCCATATTCAACTGTTGCACCACCCATTGTTGCCACCAAACAAGCCGCTTCAGATAGTTGACTGTTTAACTCAATTTGTTTTAACTCATTTAGTGTTGGGTTGGGTCTGTTCATAAACTTCCACCACTTGTAATCGCCACTAAAATCCCATGGCCATTTGTCAACTATAATGGCATCTTTACCCAAGGTATCAATACTTTTTTTTACGTTACGTTCAAGCGAATCAACCAAAGCCAACACCATAATAATGCTAAAAATACCAATGGTTATACCAAGGGTTGATAGCAAAGTGCGCACCTTATTACCCTTTAATGCCTGAAAGGCAAAAATGGTACTCTCGATTATTTGATTAAATACAATGCGCAGTTGTTTCATGAGTTGTACAAATGTATCGATTTACCAATTAATTATGGGTAATTGGTGTTGCTTCAAATAATGGTTGGTTTTGCTAAAGTGTTTACACCCAAAAAAGCCATTGTAGGCCGAGAAAGGCGAGGGGTGGGCTGCCATTAAAATTAAATGTTTCGTGTTATCAATTAAACGTGCTTTGCTTTGTGCAAACTTGCCCCAAAGTATAAAAACCACATTTTCTTTTTGGGTTGATACGGCTTTAATTACGGCATCGGTAAACTCCTCCCAACCTTTTCCTTGGTGTGATCCGGCTTTGTCTTTCTCTACAGTTAATGTTGCGTTTAACATCAACACACCTTGTTTGGCCCAATGCGATAAATCTCCATGATTTGGAATTTCAAAACCATTGATATCAGCTTTTAGTTCTTTGTACATGTTTTGTAATGATGGCGGAACTGCAATTCCTTTATTTACGCTAAAACACAAACCATGCGCTTGGCCTTGTCCGTGGTAGGGGTCTTGACCAATAATAACCACCCTAACATCATTAAACGTAGTGTAATCAAACGCAGCAAATATTTGTGGTCCGGGAGGAAAAATGGTTTTTCCTGCTGCTTTTTCTTGCTTTAAAAAGTCAATTAAAGCATCAAAATAAGGCTTGTTAAACTCCTGCTGTAAAACCGGCTTCCAACTTTCTGCAATTGCTACTTGATTACTCATTTAATATTTATAACTTGAACTATATTTTACATGCAAATTATGCAACATAATTACAAACTTTACACTACACTATTGCTATTTATTTGTTTGTCGGTTAATGGCTTTTCGCAAACGGTTAAAAGTTATGCCGTAATGGTAAAACGCGAGGGCACATCAACACCCATAAAACTGGTTTGGAATAAGGACAATACCACCAGTTCGTACAACATTTACCGCAGAACTCCGGGGCAACCAACATGGGGCGCTTCTGTTGCTACATTAACAGCAAACGATACGTTTTATTTAGATAATGTAACCTCAGGAACATATGAATATTACGTGCAACGTAACTTAAGCAATGGCAAACGTGGGCATGGTTATTTGTTAACAAGCGCAGGTATTTCAGATGCTGTAAAATCAAATCGTTTGTTGTTAGCCATTGATGCCAATTATGTGCTACCACTATCAACAGAAATTAATCAATTGATTAAAGACTTAGTGGCAGATGGTTGGTTTGTAGATACTTTGCATGTTCAGCGTGATGCCACTGTTTACTCGGTAAAACAACGTATAGCGGCTTGGTACAATAATTATAAAAACGATTTACACAAACCACAACAGCTGTATTTGTTAGGAAGAATTCCGGTGCCATATTCGGGTGTTATTTTTCCTGATGGGCATACACCCGATCACAAAGGAGCATGGCCTGCAGATGTTTATTATGGGGTGATGAATGAGCAAATTTGGACAGATAATGTTGCTAATTTCGATTCTGCTTCACAAGCGCGTAACCGCAATGTTCCTGGTGATGGTAAGTTTGATGTAGATTATATATTTCCCGACTCAAGTAGTTTAGAAATAGGTAGGGTTGATTTAACAAACATGCCTGCATTTGGTCAAAGTGATACGCAGTTGGTAAGAAACTATTTAAATCGTGCCCACGATTTTAAAACCATGTTTTTTGTGCCTAACAGAAAAGCGGTAGTAGATGAAAACTTTGGTGTAATGAATGGTGAGGCCTTTGCCAGCAGTGGCTACCGCAGTTTTAGTACTATGATTGGAAGTGAAAATATAAAGGATGGTGATTTGCTAACTTCCGTTAAACAATCTTCTCATTTATTGGCATACGGTTGTGGTGGCGGATCTTACACTAGTGCATCTGGTATTGGCAATACATCAAATTTTGTATCAGATAGTATTAACGCGGTTTACATGATGTTGTTTGGAAGTTACTTTGGCGATTGGGATAACAACAACAATTTTTTACGTGCACCTTTATGCTCAAAACCGATGGGTTTGGCAACCATGTGGAGTGGCCGCCCGCATTGGAATTTACATCCAATGAGCATGGGACACACCATTGGTCATTGTACTAAACTAGCACAAAATAATGTTGATGGAAGAATGCTAACGCCAGTTACTTTAAGCGGATATTTTAGCAGTTTTTTTCCATCGTATGTGCATGTTTCGTTAATGGGCGACCCAAGCTTACGTTTGTTTTATAACACCATTCCGCAAAATGTAAACGCAACATCCAATGCCGATTCAACCCAATTTAACTTAACCTGGGATGCCGTTCCGGGCGCAGTAGGTTACCAAATTTTTAGGTCGTTGAACCCAATGTATGGTGGTGATGCCATTGCCACAAGCAGTGCCAACTCGGTAAGTATTAGCAATGTTTTTCCGGGTACAAATTATATGCACGTAAGGGCTTTATTTGTTGAAAATTCAGCATCGGGTCAATATCATCAATTATCTTTGGGTACAGCAGTAAATTTAACTGGTGGCGTGAATGCAGTTGGTTTGATGGAGCAATCAACACAGAAAATAGATATATCGATTTATCCTAATCCATCAAACAATTATTTTACCATTGGTGGCGAAGTTAGAAATGCGCAACTACAGGTGTTTGATATAACAGGCAAATTGGTGTTTGAACAACAACACATCAATGCATTTCAATCTGTACAACACCATTTGCAAACCGGTGTTTACATTATTAAACTAATACAACCGGGCAAAGTAGGGCACAAGAAGTTGGTTGTAGAATGATGATACCTTTCTACTAAGAATCTGTCACCCTTTTAGAATTAGATCTGAAAGGGTGATTTTTAAACTTGTAGAGGTGAAATATTTTGTGTGAAAATGGAGGTGATTGCCTTGGGATTTACAGACGTTTCGCTGCGCTACAGTCTGAATAAACTTCTCATCCCAGCTCAATGTAATTGCATAAAAAAAGCCGACAATTGTCGGCTTACCTTGTGATTTCGCTGGGATTTACAGACGTTTCGCTGCGCTACAGTCTGTATAAACTTCTCATCCCAGCTCAATGTAATTGCATAAAAAAAGCCGACTATTGTCGGCTTATCTTGTGATTTCGCTGGGATTTACAGACGTTTCGCTGCGCTACAGTTTGTATAAACTTCTCATCCCAGCTCAACGTAATTGCATAAAAAAAGCCGACTATTGTCGGCTTATCTTGTGATTTCGCTGGGATTCGAACCCAGGACCCCTACATTAAAAGTGTAATGCTCTACCAGCTGAGCTACGAAATCAATTCCTTTTTATTAGAGAAACTAGGAGTGTTTCTTGATTTTTACTTAGCCGCGTATATCGGTTAAGCGGGTGCAAAGATAGGAAGCCTTTTCAATTGAACAAATGTGTTGTTAAATATTTTTAACTTTTTTTGCTTGCCCCCTTTTTATGAGGCACTTATTTTTGTTCAATTTGCATTCAACGCGCCAATTTCAGTTGCAATGGTTATTACTCTTTGGTTTCTAAAACCACAAACGGTACAATCATTTCTTCTAAACTTATGCCACCATGTTGAAACGAATTGGTGTACATATTTACATGGTAGTTGTAGTTGTTGGGGTAAGCCATAAAATCATTACCCGTTGCAAATACATACCTGCTACTAACGTTTGGTTTAGGTAAATAAGCTTCAGCCGGATCTTTTACAGTAAATAATTCGCTTTCGTTGTAGTTTAAGTTTTTGCCTTGTTTGTAGCGCAAGTTGGTACTTGTACTTCTGTCGCCAATAATTTTCACGGCATTTTTTACCCTAATACTACCATGGTCTGTGGTAATAATAATTTTAGCTTTTTTACCTGCAATACGTTTTAATGCATCAAACAGTGGCGAGTGTTCAAACCAACTGGCTGTAATGCTGCGGTAGGCCGCTTCGTCTTCAGCAAGTTCTTTCATTACGTTCATTTCGGTGCGTGCATGACTAAGCATATCAACAAAGTTGTATACAATTACGTTAAACTTATTGTTAAACATATTAGGTACATCATCAACCAAACGTTTGCCATTGTCTAAATTGGTAATTTTAGTATAACTAAATTTCTCCTTGTATCCAAGGCGGTTTAATTGGGTGCCTAATAACTCTTCTTCGTGCATATTTTTACCTTCGTCTTCTTCTTCATCAACCCAAAGATTAGGATACAACTTTGCAATTTCGCTTGGCAACATACCACTAAAAAATGCGTTGCGTGCATAGTGTGTTGTGGTAGGCAAAATGGTTAAATAGTTGTCGTCACTTATCAACCTGAAGTGTTCGTTCAATTGGCTTTGAATTACTTTCCATTGATCGTATCTAAAGTTGTCAAGCATTATTAAAAACACCGGAACATCGCCTTTAAGCTCAGGTAATACCTTACGTTTAATGGCTGTGTGACTCATGGTTGGTGTATTTTCATCGGGCTTGCGCAAAAAGTTGGTAAAACTCTTTTTAATAAATTTGGTCCACTCGCGGTTAGCTTCGGTTTTTTGCATCAACAAAATTTCATCCATACCTGTATCGTTGCTGGCTGCCAACTCAAGTTCCCAGTATACAAGCTTTTTGTATAAGTTAACCCACGAGTTAAAATCACTAACATCATTTAGCTCCATTCCAATTTGCCTGAACTCTTGTTGGTAGGTTTGTGCAGTTTTTTCACTCACTAACCGCTTGTTATCAAGTAGCTTTTTAATGGATAATAATATTTGGTTTGAATTAACAGGTTTTATTAAATAATCGGCAATTTTACTGCCGATGGCATCTTCCATAATGTGCTCTTCTTCGCTTTTGGTAATCATTACCACAGGCACATCAGGTAAAATAGTTTTTATTACGTTAAGGGCTTCCAATCCACTTATACCAGGCATGTTTTCATCTAAAAAAACAATATCGTAATGTTTCTTTTTGCAAGCATCAATGGCATCAACCCCGCTAGTAACTTTATCTACGGTATAACCCTTGTTGGTTAAAAATATGATGTGTGGCTTAAGTAATTCTATTTCATCATCGGCCCAAAGTATGTGGGTATTGTTCATATTAAGTTTATTTTTGCTGAGTTGTGTTTATCAAGAAACGAATAAGTAGACAAATATTGTGCAAAGCTTCCCAAACAAAAAGAAAATAATTAACGACCCAGTTTATGGGTTTGTGAATATAACCTCCGAGTTAATTTATGATTTAATAGAACATCCTGTTTTTCAGCGCTTGCGCAGAATAAAACAGTTGGGGTTGTCAAATTTAGTTTATCCTGGTGCGTTACATACACGTTTTCAGCATGTTATTGGTGCTATGAGTTTAACGGCTCAGGCGGTTGATGTGTTGAGAACCAAAGGCGTAGAAATTACTGATGAAGAAAAAGATGCCGTATGTGCCGCAGTTTTGTTACACGACATTGGTCATGGGCCATTTAGTCATACTTTAGAAGAAGTTTTGATTAAAGATGTACACCACGAGCAGCTTTCGTTGGCATTTATGATGATGCTAAACGAAGAGTTTAAGGGTAAGTTGGGCAAGTGTATTCAGATATTTACCAACCAATACCACAAAAAGTTTTTGCATCAATTGGTAAGCAGTCAGCTTGATATGGATAGACTTGACTACCTGCGCAGAGACAGTTTTTACACGGGTGTACAAGAAGGTGTAATTGGTCACGACCGCATTATAAATATGCTAAATGTATACAACGATGAGTTGGTGATTGATGAAAAAGGTGTTTACAGCATAGAGAAATTTTTGATTGCCCGCAGGTTAATGTATTGGCAGGTTTATTTGCACAAAACAGTAATTGCTGCCGAAACCTTATTGGTTAAAGCTTTACAACGTGCCAGCTATTTGGCTAATATGGGGGTTGATTTGTTTGCCTCTCCCGATTTTAAATTCTTTTTGTACGAAAAACCCGGCTCAGAGCAATTGTTAAACAATCCAGAAGTGTTAATGCGTTATAGCAGATTGGATGACAGCGATATATTTTTATCAATAAAAGTTTGGAGCGAACACAGCGATAAAGTGTTGAGTGATTTGTGTAAGCAAATACGCGACAGGCATTTACCGAGAATAGAATTAAAAAACGAGGAGCCTTTTGATCAGGTCAGGATTGCTGAATTGAAGCAAAAAGTTGCTGATAAAAAAGGTATTAGCTTGGAGGATGCCGAGTATTATGTGTTTACTGATAGTGTAAGCAACAAGGCATACAGCCCTGAAGGGTTTAACATTAAAGTTTTATTTAAAAATGGAACCACAGCCGATATTACAGCCGCATCAGATCAGTACAATATATCTGCACTTGCAAAGTCGGTTACCAAATACTTTTTATGTTACCCAAAAAATATATAAATTGCCGGGCTAACACGTGATTGAGTTAACCTAAATTCATGCAAATATCAGTAAAGGAACTTAGCAAATTGCTTCAGGGCGAGGTTGTTGGTGATGAAAATGCACTGTTAAACACCGTTGCCAAAATAGAAGAAGGTCACCCGGGAGCTTTATCTTTTTTAGCTAATCCTAAGTACGAACCACATATTTACACCACACAAAGTACAGCTGTGTTGGTAAACCGTACTTTTAATCCCGAATCACCCATAGCCACAACGCTTATTAAGGTTGATGATGCTTACCAGGCATTTACCTTTTTGTTAGAACAGTTTGCTAATGTAGGCAAAGGTGCTGCAGGCGTTGATAAATCAGCGGTTGTAGAAGCAAGTGCAAAGGTTCATTCGAGTACTTTTGTGGGCGCATTAACTTATATTGGTCAAGAGGCTGAAGTGGGCGAAAAATGCCAGATACATCCACAGGTATACATTGGTGCAGGCGTAAAAATTGGAAACAACGTAACGCTTTATCCGGGTGTTAAAATTTACCACTTGTGTACCATTGGCGATAATTGCATTATTCATTCAGGTACTGTTATTGGCAGCGATGGATTTGGTTTTGCACCTTTACCAGATAGAAGCTACAAAAAAATACCTCAAACAGGTAATGTAATTGTTGAAGCTGATGTGGAAATAGGCGCTAACTCAACAATTGATAGGGCTACCATGGGAAGTACCATTATTCGCAAAGGTGCTAAACTTGATAACTTGGTGCAAATAGCACACAATGTAGAAGTTGGCGAACATACGGTTATCGCTTCGCAAAGTGGAGTAGCAGGTAGTACCAAAATTGGTAAATACTGCGTTATTGGTGGTCAGGTTGGTTTTGCGGGACATTTAACTATTGCTGATGGAAGCCAATTTGGTGCACAAAGCGGTGTAGGCGGAAACATTACACAAACTAACGGAAGATGGTTTGGTAGTCCGGCCATTGAGTTGCGCCAAGCACTCAAGGCAGGTGTGGTTTACCGCAACTTACCCGAGTTAGAAAAAAGGGTACAGGAACTTGAAAAATTATTAAAAGAGAAAAAATAAAAAGGAATTATATAGTGAAACAGACAACGATAAAAAAGGCTGTAAGTATTAGTGGTGTTGGTTTACACACCGGACAAAATGTTACACTTACTTTTCTGCCGGCAAACGAAAATCACGGAATTAAATTTCAGCGTATTGATTTACCCGGACAACCCATTGTTGATGCTGATGTAGATAATGTAGTGGATACATCTCGTGGTACAACCATTGAGCAAAATGGTGCACGTGTGGCCACTGTAGAGCACGTAATGGCATCGTTAGCCGGTTTAGAAATTGATAACTGCTTAATGCAAATTGATGCTACCGAAACACCAATTATGGATGGTAGTTCTCGTTATTTTATCAAAGCACTTAAAGATGCAGGTATACAAGAGTTGGATGCAGAGCGCGAGTATTTCTCTGTTCCGCACAACGTTTATTACCACGAAGGGGATAAAAATATTGAGATGATTGCCATGCCTTTAGACGATTACCGTTTAACGGTTATGGTTGATTATAACTCACCGGTATTGGGTAGCCAGCATGCATCTGTTACCAGTCTTAAAGAGTTTGAAACTGATATTGCAAGTTGCCGTACTTTCTGCTTTTTACACGAGCTTGAAATGTTATTGAAGCACGGGTTAATTCAAGGTGGCGATTTAAACAATGCCATTGTAATTGTTGATCGTGTGATAGAAGATGAAGAGATGGAACACTTGGCTAAATTATTCAATAAGCCAAAAGTGGAAGTGCGCAGAGAAGGTATTTTAAACAACGTAGAGTTACGTTTCCATAACGAACCTGCACGGCATAAGTTACTAGATTTAATTGGCGATTTAGCATTAATCGGTACACCAATTAAAGCGCAAATTATGGCTGCTCGTCCGGGCCACGCTGCCAATGTTGAGTTTGGTAAACGCATCAAAGCTTTAATCAAAAAAACACGTTCTACCAACAATATACCAAAGTACAACCCCAATAAAGAACCCATATACAACATCAACGATATAAGCCGTTTTTTACCGCACAAGTATCCGTTTTTATTGGTAGATAAGATTATTGATATGGGCAAAAGCCACATTGTGGCTGTAAAAAATGTAACCATTAACGAACCTTTCTTCCCGGGTCATTTTCCAAATAACCCTGTTATGCCGGGCGTATTAATTATTGAAGCCATGGCACAAGCGGGTGGTGTAATGATTTTATCGCAGGTAGAAGATCCTGAAAACTACAATACCTATTTTATGAAAATAGATAATGCCAAGTTTAAGGAGAAAGTTTTACCAGGTGATACCTTAATTTTAAAACTCGACATGATTGCTCCAATTCGCAGAGGTGTTTGCGTGATGAAAGCACATGCTTATGTGGGCGAAAAGTTGGTTTGTGAAGCTGAATTGATGGCTCAGGTAGCAAAAAAATAATTTAATAAAACAGTTTAGCAACTAGCACAAACTACACAACTAATGATTCAAACTTTAGCATACATAGATCCACAAGCTAAGATAGCAGCCAATGTGGTGGTTGAACCATTTACGGTTATACATAAAAATGTAACCATTGGCGAAGGAACTTGGATTGGTCCTAATGTTACCATATTCCCCAATACTAAAATTGGAAAAAACTGTAAAGTATTTCCGGGTGCAGTTTTGGGTGCGGTTCCGCAAGATTTAAAATTTAATGGCGAGGAAACAGAGGTAATTATTGGCGATAATACTACCATTCGTGAAGCTGTAACGATTAACCGTGGTACAGTTGATAAAATGAAAACACAAGTTGGTAGCAACTGTTTACTTATGGCTTACGTGCATTTGGCTCACGATTGTATGGTGGGCGATAATGTAATTATTGCTAACGGAGTTCAAGTTGCGGGCCACGTTACCATTGATGACAATGCACGTATTGGTGGATTATGTGCCATACACCAATTTGTAAACATTGGTCGTCATGTAATGATTGAAGGTGGCAGTATGATAACCAAAGATGTTCCTCCGTTTGTAAAAGCGGGTCGTTACCCGCTTTCTTATGAAGGTATTAATTCTGTAGGTTTGCGCAGAAGCGGATTTACCAACGAAAAAATTAACGAGATACAAGATATTTATCGTGTACTGTTTGTACACAATACCAACATTAGTAAAGCTGTTAAGGTGGTTGAAACTCAAATGTCGGCCACACCGGAGCGCGATGAAATATTAAGTTTTATTGGCGACTCAGAGCGTGGTGTAATGAAAGGATTTCAATTGCGCAAATCGTAATATGCTGCAAATAGAATTGCAACAAGTAGGGAAACGTTTTGGGAAACAATGGCTTTTTCAAAACGTTTCTGCTTTATTAAAACAAGGCAACACTTATGCACTTACCGGAAACAACGGAAGTGGTAAGTCTACTTTATTGCAAATTATTTACGGTTATCAAACAGCCTCAAAGGGCAATATTGTATTAACCAATACACAAACAGGTGTAGTTGTTCCGGTACAACAAATTCATCAGCAAACATCATACGTTGCACCTTATTTAGATTTACCCGAGGAACTTACTTTAGAAGAACAACTTCACTTTCATTTTAACTTTAAAACACTGCAAAGTGGTTATACTATTGATGATATCATCAAAGAAATTTGGTTAACTGAAAGTCGCCACAAAAAAGTAAAACACTTTAGCAGTGGTATGAAACAACGCGTAAAATTAGCACAAGCTTTTTATGCCAACTCACCCATATTGTTTTTTGATGAGCCTTGTACAAACTTAGATGCCAAAGGAATTGAATGGTACCGGGAAATGGTTTTAAAACTCCGTAAAAACAAATTGGTTGTTATTGCATCAAACCAAACATTTGAATACGATTTTGCCGATGAAGTGATTGAGGTTAGAAGCTAGATGTTGGAAGTTGGAAGCTGGATGTTGGAAGCTGGAGATTAAAGAGCTTTTAAACCAATATCCAATCAACCAATATCCCATCAACTAATAACTAATCAACCAATAACCAATAACCAATAACCCATCACTAATCAACCAATAACCAATCAAACCCCAAACTAGAAACCATGAACGTTAAACCATTACCATATTACATTTTATTACTTGGGTTGATGTTAAGCAGCAGCATTGTTTTTGCTCAACAAAAAGCGTTGACACAGGACGGAAAGCAGGTAATTTTGTTTCCTAATTATACCTGGAAATATGATACTGCAGATGTTGCGGTTCCTACACAAATAGAATTGCCAGAGCTAAAACCCAACCAAACCATAACTTACCATACCGGTTTTACTTTGTGTTATAACAAAACACACGAGCAATCAAACTGGGTTGCCTATCAGTTAACATCAGCCGAAACGCAAGGTGCAAACGAGCGTACCAATAAATTTAAACCCGACCCTAAAATTAAAGGAGGAACGGCTACAGATGCCGATTATAAGCAAAGTGGTTACGATCGCGGACATTTAGCTCCGGCTGCTGATATGGCCTGGAGCGAGAAAACCATGCAAGAATCTTTTTACTACAGCAACATGAGTCCACAGGTGCCAAGTTTTAACCGTGGCATTTGGAAAAAATTGGAAGAACAAGTGCGCGATTGGGCTGTTCAGTTTAATGAAGTTTATGTAGCCACAGGACCAGTTTTAACAGCTGGATTGCCCTACATTGGCGGCAATAAAGTAAGCGTACCCAATTTGTATTATAAAGCATTGTTGGTATACGGCAACACAGGCAAACAAGCCATTGCATTTGTTCTGCCCAATCAAGCATCGCAACAACCATTGGTGAGTTATGTAGTAAGCATTGATAGCCTGGAAAACTTAACTGGTATCAACTTTTTTGCTGCATTGCAAGATGATGAAGAAGCATTGATTGAAGCGAATGTACACACAACATTGTGGGGTTTACAAACATCAACCCAAAAACAAAATACAACCGAAAAAAGGGGAGAAGCAACACAGTGCAAAGGATTTTCTAAAAGCTCAAACGCTCCTTGTAAACTACGCACCACTAATGCCAATGGGTATTGCCATCACCACCAAAACCAAATACAAACAGTAGAACATACAGAAGATAATTTACAAATTAACTCAGGTAAACCAACTGAAACCAGCACCTCAAAAGCAGTACAATGCTCAGGAACCACCAAAGCTGGTAATCGTTGCAAACGCACCACCACCAATGCAAGTGGCAGGTGTTATCAGCACTAAAAGGACTAACATAACTTTACTGTTGTATTCATCATAAGGTCGCCCCGCTGGGGCTTTTTAAATGTTTGTTCCTATTTTATTTACCAAAAGGTTGCCTCCACGAGGCTTTGTTGGATTGAATTTACATTATTACCGTATATAAATCAACTCCAATGCTTGGTGTAATAGGTGCAGCGATATATAATGCAATAAATCCATATCTACTCTCTGGTTTTTTGTTTAATATTGTTACATGAAGCCTAGCAAATCAATTTACTTTTTAATCGTATCGTTGCTGTTTATCTGTTCTTGCAAAAAGGATACGCCTATTTATTCGGCCACACAAACCAATGATGTTAACGGTTTAAATTGGACAAAAACGAGCGACTTTGTTAATAACGGTAAGGTTTTCGATTACAAAAAACTAAACCCAAACAACATTGCATTACTTACTACAGCATATTGGGTAATGGATAGTAATTTAAATCTGCAATTTTCCGAACCCCAATCGTCTCTTATCGATAATTTTAAAGCCAAGAATCTAACCAATCCTTTTTATTTAAATGCGCCAAACTATGTAAATAAAAAAGAATACTTAATTCAAAATTACTTTGATACGATAACTGGTAAGATAACAAACAAAAGAGTTTTTGAGCCCAAAGACTTCATCAATATTACCGATAACGGATATGGATTGTTATTGGATTATGGTATAGATAATACTACCAATAAATGGATGAAGCTGTTTTTAAAAACCGAGTTTGATACCGCAACAAATGTTGGGAAACAGTTTAACGTATTGGTTGGTATTGATATGAAAACCGGAAGAAAAAGCTTTGAAAAAGAGTTTGGTGATTATTTTTCTCGTGTTGTTACTACCAAAAAAGGTTATATGCTGTACAGCAACAATGGTTTACTAATGCGATTTTTGGATAGAAGTTTAATAGCTCTTGATACAAATATTTTTAGAACAGCACCAACAAGTGTTTTTGCCACTGATAACATGTTTTACATTCAGAATAGTTACGGGTTTTTTAGTACCGAAAACGGACAACAATTTACTTGGGTGAGTACTGATTTTACTGCTAAACGTTTAATAAACGACAACCTAATGTATGGCGTTAAAGAACACAAGCCGTGCATTTTAAATTTAATTGATGGAACAACCACTTTTTTACCTACAACAGGATTAGCGCCCAATACTTACATTAAGGATTGTGAGGCCATTGTAATTGATGATAAAATTGTTTTGTTCACCAATAGTGGTGTTTATCAAATTAGTTATAAAAACTAATAAACAATAGGTTTAGTTTATTACAAATTGGGTGTTAAGGCTTACCTGCGGTATAAAATTAAACTCAAGCTTAAGTGCGATATAAAATAAAACTGCACCAGCAAGTTATGCCTTGCAATCTGCTCGTAAACGTTTTAATGTGTAACATTAAATATACCAAGTAACTTATTTTTTGCTAAGTGATTTAGCATATTATTGTATAACTATAAAATGTAAAACATGACAACCCCATTCTTTTCAAGATCCAAGTTGATTATTATTCTACTTGGTATTCAATTACTGACATCGTGCGCAGTGTACAATGGCAATATTACAGGCAATGCACAGCTTGGTAGTAATAATTTTAGGTATGTAGGAAAAGTATCTGCAAGTAATAAATGTGTGTATGTATTTCATTGGGGAGGCAATGCAAAAGAAACTCAAATTACAGCGTTAAAAAATGAATTGCAACAACGTTATCCGTTAAGAAACGGATTGGCGTGGGCTAATGTTTCTTTAGAAATGAAAACAGGATTTTATATTTTGTGGGATGTGCGTAAAGCAATACTTACAGCCGATATTGTTGATTTTTGGCCGGATACAAATACTACTTTCGCTGCCTACAATGGGTATTATTTGAATGATACTACTTTTATTCCGGTTCCACAAAAAATAGAAACACTTACAAAAGCAAGCCAAGATAGTTTAATACCAAGGTTGTTGTTTATGAACGCACGTAAACAACAACATGTAGATATAAAAAAACTAGCTCAACAAAAACGAAGCGAAATTCTTGTAAACTCCGAAGTAATCTTTCTTAGAAATGAGAAGTCTTATCAGGGAATTGTGATCTCTGTAGATAATGAATTTTTTACGGCAGTGGTAGCATTTTTGGATGAATTCGGAAAGTTAAAAATTGTAAAAGATGATATGAAGAGTTTTTTAACTTATACTAGTCAGTAATAAACAACAAAGTAACAAGCCACCTCGATATCGCACGATTGTATCGCGTGGTATAAAGTAAAAATAATAAACAAACCTCACTAACCAAAACTTGGTGGGGTTTTATTTAAGTGTTTGTTCAGTTTTAAAATAAGAGTTAATTTGGTTGTGTAAATAATAAGCCAATGAAATGTTTAACTATGGTACAAAATGAAAGATCTATTTCTTGAAAGTAAAACCACGCGAAGGGATTCGCGCGGCAGCGGTGAGGAACGGCTTTCAAAATATGACTATTTTTACCATTCGTTCAACTACAACAACTAACACAACAACTCGCACATCATGTATCGTACCTTGCCCATAATAGCATTAATATTATTTTCTTCTTGTATAACCCCATTAGACGAACAATCTAAGGGGTGTATTGTATGGAAAAATCCAACACAATTGCGTTGGAAAAACTTTAAAAAGGTTAATATTATAAATGATTCAACCAAAACAATAGCCCGTGCTAATACTGGATTTGGTTATTCGGGGGATGAATATATTAATTCATTTAAGTTGCATGTTTACGCTACGCTTGACCCAAAGAAATCGAAGGTGATACAAAACGAGATGTCAAATTATACATTAAACCATGAACAAATGCACTTTAACATAGCAGAGTTATACACTCGTAAATATAGATATGCAATAGTTAATACATCCAAAGAAAAATGGAATTTTAAATATTTTGACTACTTGTATGATAGTCTTTACTTATCTCTAAGGAATATGCAATCACAATACGATAGAGAAACTTTGCATGGTTCCGACACCACACAACAAAACCGTTGGGACATAATAATTTTATCACAGTTAGACTCTACCGAAATTTATAAGAGTAGAAAAATAAAGTTGTATACCAAACGCGGTAAAGAAATGGTAAAGTATAATGGTAAGAAATATTATCGCTAGATTAATTTTATGTATTAACCCTTTTCTAATGATATTTTATAACAAGTTATAAAACAAAACAACGCAACCCCGCTAAGGCAAAACTTGGTGGGGTTGGTTTATAAAAGAAAGTTTAAAAGTAGAGCTTGATTATTTAATTGTGGTTGAAATGCCAAGCCAGATTAACTATATTAGCTGCACATCTATAAACCAAAACTTAACCATGCTGACCAATGCAGGTGTAAATATTAACGATAGTGTGCAGGTGCGTAACCACTTAAATATATACTACAACCGCAATTACAGTTATGAGGCCTACAGCCAGGTATTAAGTGGTTGTGCCAACCAAACCTTAAACTACGTATTGGCCCTGCCGGGTATTGAAGCCGAGGAAGCGAAAGAGGGGTATCGTTATGGGTTTAATGGTATGCCTAAAGAAGATGAAATGAGTGGAGATGGAAATACTTATGATTACGGTGCAAGAATTTATAATTCTAGGCTGGGAAAATGGATTAGTGTAGATCCAATGCAAAATATTTATCCATCTATTTCTCCTTATGCTTATGTGGCAAATAGCCCAATTTCACTTGTTGATCCTGATGGGAAGCAAATTGAGATTTATTGGACCAAGAGGCGCTGGGGAAAACCTGTTATGCATATCAAAGTTACTGGAGTTCTAATCAATTCAACAGGAAAATTACTCCCTGATTATGAGGTAAGAAATGCAAATCTTGCTATAAAGGAAAGACTTGAGTCTAGATACAATAAAAATTACGGTAGCTTTAAAGTAAAAATCGAATATAATATGCGGGTTGGAAATAGTGATGATGTTAAAGAGGAAGATCATGTAATTCACCTGGCAAATACTGGAGAGCTCTATAAAGATGAGCATGGGTATACCAATGCTCTAGGTGGTAAAATTATGTGGTTAGATTATTCATTCTTTTGGAACAATTCTTATCCAACAGTCCCTCATGAATTTGGTCACTGGCTCGGCCTACTGCATCCTGAAAACTATGAACCAGTTGATTTGTTTGTGAGAACATTCATGGGTAAGCAATTCGGTAGCTTGGAGGCTCAACAGATGTTGTTAGCCAATTTTTTCTATTGGAATAATCAACTTAATAGATATTCGAATAAATCGTCAGGTATCTTGTTTAGTAGTGGTTTTGATCCCGAAAACTATCAGAATATAGATTTTAGTCAAGCAACAGAGGCTATTGGTAACTTTTTAAAAAGTTTAACAGGAGCAATTGGTGATTTTATTACGAAAATTATAACACCGAACGCCTCTGAGCCAAATCATCCTATTTATACACCTCGTTACTTATGAAAAATATAATTATACAAAATGTACTTTTCCTAGTTGTACTAGTCGTAGCACCATCCTGCAATTTTCATAAATATAAAATTGAAAAAAAATACAAGTCAGAAGATTTATTAAAAGGTAATGTACACATATGGATTGAAAATGATTTAGATACTGCAGATGTCGTTGAGGTTTTTGGAAATGATAGCTTACTGTTAAAGTGTAAAGGTTATGAGGGGAGGGGGTACGCTCCCCTAGCTGGCACGGTAGCATTTAATTCCATAAAATCAATCATTCAATTACGGACTGTTATAAACGATACGATTGTCAGAAAGTATCAAAAAAAGATAAAAGTAAAGAAGTTGAATAAAATGGTGATTAGTAAA
>CAZRVA010000024.1:0-31112 GCA_964603255.1 uncultured Chitinophaga sp. | reverse complement strand
CCAGGCGATCCGATTCCAATCAGGATAGGGCTAAATGGCGTATTGAAAAATTGTTCAAAGTCTGCACACCCAAAAATTGATTCACAAAGAGTTTGTGCCCTGTATCTATCAAAACTCATATTCCTCTTGGCTTGGTAGTGATTTAAGATAATTTTCTTGCAAATAGTCAACGATTGCTTTGCGTTGTGATTTACCTTCTAAATTTTTCAAATCAGCCCTTTGAATTAAACCGCCTTTAGGCAAATCCAATAATGCCTTGAAGTCTTCAGTTTTAAAGGATTTCTTTTCAGCACATTTAATAAGTAAGTTTTTAATAAGATGTTCAATTGCTCCAAAAAATCCGGCATTAGTTAAGAAAGGGTTTTTATTCTTATTAGACCACAAATCTTCTCTGTCATAGTAAAACTTTAATGCTGTAAAATAATTAATTATGACCGCCTTCTGATTTTGAAGGTTCGTCAATTTATGGCTAGCAAATACGCCATCGGGTTCAAGATGCTTTTTTAGTGAACTTACAACTGTCGATAAGTCAATAAGACCAACACCCTTAGGTTGACCAGGATATTTTATAGAACTGTAATAGGGAGAATCAATATTTTCATTTAGTTCGTCAGCAATATCATTAGCCCTATTAATAGAATGGTTTATGTCACTTTCAATTTCTCCAAACAAATCGTAAATCAAACTCTTAGGAACAGGCTTTTGTTCTGAATTTATATTGATAAATATTCTCGCAGCATCCTTAGTTTTAAGATTTAAACTCATTGTTACTAAGATTTCCTTTTCTCCAATTGAATCATCTTCTTTCATTGCTTCTTGAAGTCCGACAAGTCTATGTTGCCCATCAATGGCTTGTGCTGCAAAGGGAACAATGGGAATTGTTATCTCATTTTCCTTGAATTCTGGTTTTAACTTATTGTCTGTCCAGTTAAGAATGAAAGTGCTGTAGAAGTTGTTGCCTTCTAATACATATTTTTTGATGGATGAAATTCTTTGTCTGTTTAGAACACGTTGAACTGCACCTTCTTCTTCGTCCTTTCCACGAACTGCCACATAAAAGATTGAAACAACGTCTTTTATTTTTAGTGATTGAGTGTAAACAGTCAAGTCTCCAAATTTTGTCTTTAATGACTTTGTTTTAATTTTTTTTATTGCCATGATTTTATTTTATTTCTGTCATTTTACAATTACTGCCAACTTATCTATCTGCGAAACTCAATCCTATTATAGTTTCGCCTAATAGCGATACACACCCAATAAAGCCAAAGTTTATTCGGTTATAAACGGATATCAGTTTCGTATTATTTTTAAATAAAGGATATGAATTGGGGCTAGTGGTTTTCATGAAATAGATAGGGTTTAATGAGACACTAAATAAGGAATTAATTGGGGTAAAAGCAAATTGTTTTTTTGTCACTTTTTGCTTCTCCAAATACAAATTCAACGAGGCCAAAAAACAATAAACAAAAGCGAGTTAAAAAGTAACCAAAAAGGAGCCCACGAATACCAAATCCAACCTGATTCTTCGCACAAGGCTAACCGCCCCTGGTTCCGAAGCTTCGGAACGAATCAGTTGGATTTCGTACCATTCGCGGACACCCACCGCACCTGAATCATTCAAGCATAATTTGTTGATTTAACATTGAATAAAATCATGCTTGATTGTTGTGCCATGTTTGAAGGATTCTATATGGCCTATGATGATTTTACGTAACAATCAAGGTGACTGTTTGTGGGTTTGGTTTAGTAAGCAATCCCGAAGCGCAGCGGCTAGGATTGCGCGGCAAAAACAGGCGCTGTAGATTGTAGTAAAAACATCATAAGCCTTGAATTTTTTGCTGACTTTTTGTTTCAAGACAAAAAGTTAGGCCGGTTTGGGGTGGCAACCCCAAGAGGAAGAATTAGAGTTTTTTTGTCTTTTTGAAACTCAAAAAAATTCTTTTTGTCGGGAAGAAATTCGTTTATCTCATTTATGGCTTGCTTGATGTCGGCAAGGCAAGATGCAATTTCAACTTCCATAAATAAGAATTTTGGTTTGCTCGATTTCTTTCTTCAAAAATGGATTTCTGATGGCCTTTTGTTCCAAAAGGTCAACTTGTCTGTTAAAGATTTGCTCTAGCTGCTCCTTCAAATTAAAATAGTTATCTGCATAAGCCAAAGGGTCTGTTTCTGCAATATCAACCACCAAATCAATATCACTGTCGGCTTTAAATTTATCATTAGTCACCACCGAGCCAAAAGCAAACAGTGTTTTCACCTTGTTTGATGCACAAGCGTTTTTAATTTGTTCGAAGTGATTTGATAGAAAAGTCATTAGCACAAATTTAATAATTTTAGTGAGATTCAAATACAGGTGTAAGCTGGTTCTAATATGTATGAATATTTAATCTGTATTTGTATTAAAGCAGAAAATTATGATTTGAAAGTTAAACCCGGCTTAGCGGGTGCAGTAAGCTACCCCAGAGGGAAAGACTTCGGGGCAGGCGGAGTAGCACGGAACACGCGGTGCAGACTGTAGCGCAGCGAAACGTCTGTAAAGCCCCAAAAACCAACTATACCTTATTACCGATAGCAATTGGTTAACCAAGAGAAAATAATAATTGTTGATGGAATGGAGAGGAAAAAATAAGAGTTCGGTGTTTGATAAAATCCATAAATAAATAAGGATTTAGCCTCCGCTGATTTCGCAACCTTCTAACGTCTTTAAAATTACTTTTAAAAATCCCACAAGGGTAAAAAAGCCTGGTTTTGAA
The DNA here is from genome assembly GCA_964603255.1 of uncultured Chitinophaga sp. Taxonomy (GTDB): domain Bacteria; phylum Bacteroidota; class Bacteroidia; order UKL13-3; family UKL13-3; genus UBA6183. The sequence continues at coordinate 28,359 of CAZRVA010000024.1, read as the reverse complement.
GGGCGGTTGAGCTTGAATTGAAATAGTGTTAATTTTTTCAAATATTAACCGAACTCTTACCACAATAGTAGTGCTAATTATGCGGTAAACCTAAATATGAATGAAGAAAGTTTAATTCAATTTATGCAAAAAGCCATCCTAATTTTTATTTAGAATGGCTTTTTGTATTGGTTAAAATTTGGTTGTTATTTTCTTTTGATAACGCGCTCTACTGCGGCAACAATATTTGCAGCATCAAGTCCGTATTCTTTCATTAACTCATCTGGTGTACCGCTCTGGCCGAAACTGTCGTTTACGGCTACCATCTCAACCGGAGTTGGTAATTCGCGTGCTAGTAATTGGCAAATGCTATCGCCCATACCACCGTTCATTTGGTGCTCTTCAGCAGTTACCACTGCACGTGTTTTACGTACGCTGTTTAATACAGCTTGTGCATCCAATGGTTTTATGGTGTGTATGTTAATTAACTCTACGCTAATGCCTTTTTCGGCTAGTATGTGCCCTGCCTCAATGGCTTGCCATACTAAATGGCCTGTTGCAAAAATGGTTACATCTGTACCTTCGTTTAGCATTAATGCTTTACCAATTTCAAACTTATCTGTTGCGCTGGTAAAGTTAGGTACAGCAGGGCGACCAAAACGTAAATATACCGGTCCTTCATGCTCGGCAATGGCAATGGTTGCAGCTTTGGTTTGGTTGTAATCGCATGGGTTAATTACGGTCATGTTAGGTAACATTTTCATCAACCCAATGTCTTCTAATATTTGGTGTGTTGCACCATCTTCGCCTAAAGTTACACCGGCATGCGAAGCACAAATTTTTACGTTTTTGTTGCTGTAAGCAACACTCTGACGAATTTGATCGTACACACGACCTGTGCTAAAGTTAGCAAAGGTGCCGGTAAACGGAATTTTATCGCCAATGGCTAAACCAGCTGCCAGGCCAATCATGTTGGCTTCGGCAATACCTACTTGGAAAAAACGTTCAGGATGTTCTTTTTGAAAAGCATCCATTTTAAGTGAACCTGTTAAATCGGCACAAAGTGCTACAACGTTTGGGTTAGTTTTACCTAACTCGCTTAGCCCTGCACCAAAACCCGAGCGGGTATCTTTTACGTTTTGTACTTCAAACTTTTTCATGTATCGGTTAAATTTTCTTTTTTTATTTGGGTTGAGTAAACATTGTACTCGGTTTAATTTAAGGTGAAATTGGTTGCAGCCCCCGAGGTAATGTTAAACTCTCTTTCAAAAGTTTGATTGCTTCGGGTTGCGTTTTTAGCACGGTAAACAATTTTATATTTACCGGGTTGCATAATGATGTTGTGAATTTTATTTTCTTGTGGTAAACGAGCCAACCACACAATTTCATTGCGGTTCATTTGGTAAATATCTGCAATGTATTGTTGTGTAAATGCCGATATATTTAACCTACCAGGTTGTGCCATTTCTAATGTTGTAGTAGTATTTTGATCTACACTTACATCTTTAAAAATTTGACGTGGTAAGGTAAGTACCTCCAAATCGTATTTGCCTACCAAATATTTTTCTGTGGTATTTGCATTTTGCACATGTAGGGTTTGCATGCTGCCTTTTTTACGTATGATGCATTTTAAATCGTTGTAATTAGTGACACCCGAAATTTTTACATTTAAATAACCTTGAGGAGCATCAACCGCAACAATATTGTGTCGGCCAGCGGTAATTTCAATATCACTTTTTTCAACCGGAGGAATGGTATGCACCACCATACGGTATTTGTAAATTGGGTCTAACAAAACCGTATCGGGTATGCCGCGCTCGTTCATGGTGTGAATGTAATTATACACCAATTGGTTGCTGTGCATATCGTAAAAACTCATGTTTACATTGGTTTCGGTTGGTTTTGCGTTTACATCAAGCAAGTTTACTTGTACCGTTGTGCTGTTTAAAGCTTGGGTAATAACAACGTTTAATACATTGTTAAAACTTTCTTCTGTATTGGCATCATAATACCTGCCCACACACTCAAATGCTTTTCTAAAATCTTCTGTACTACCTAAACCAATGATAAAAGGGCGTAAAACCACCCCAGAGCTTTGTAATGCTTCTGAAACTGCACAAGGATCACCTTCGCACTCTTCAATACCATCGGTAATTAAAATGATGATGTTACGTACACCGGGCTCTTTCGGAAAATCGTAAGCGGCTTGTTGTAACGAGTAAGCAATAAGCGTTGTACCTTTAGGAACAATATCTTTAAGTTTTTCCTTAACCTGTTTGTGGTTGTGGTACTTAAACGGAACTTCTAGTTTGGTATCTTTACAATTACGCTGCCCCGGAGGTGAAGTGTGTCCGTAAACACGTAATGCTACCTGAACCTCTTTTGCGCTTTCTAAACTATCAATAATTTTTCCGAGCAAACGTTTGGCAACATTTATCCTGATGTCTTTATCCATTGCAGCATACATACTTCCGCTTCCATCAAGCAAAAACAAAATGCGCGTTTTAGGTTTGATGTAGGCTTGGGCGTTTACATTAAACTGTACGCCCAATATCAACCCCACTAAAACAACAAAAAACGAAAGTGATTTAAATTGCATGCAATAAATTTTTGTGTTTAGTAATCGGCCAAAGTGGTAGGGAGTTGAGCCAATGCTTTTTCTAAATCGCTATCGCTTGGGGCAATACCATGCCATTTGTGCGAACCCACCATAAAATCAATAGGTTGACCCATTTCTGTTTTCATGATGATAAAAATTGGTTTACCATTTCCGGTTAGGCTTTTGGCTTTAGCCATGGTATCAACAATGTTTTGCATGTTGTGTCCGTCCATGTGTAAAATTTCCCAACCAAAAGATTTTAGTTTAGCTTCAATATCTGCGCCTAAACCTAATACTTCCATGGTGCTGCCATCAATTTGCTGACCGTTGTAATCAACTGTAACAATTAAATTATCAACTTTGTGGTGTGCAGCAAACATAAATGCTTCCCAGTTTTGGCCTTCTTGTAATTCTCCATCGCCCATTAGCACATAAACTAGGTTTTTATCACCATCTAATTTTTTTGCCAATGCAGTTCCTGCAGCAACAGAAACACCTTGTCCTAACGAACCTGATGCCACGCGAATACCCGGCAAATGCTCGGCAGTAGCAGGATGTCCTTGTAAACGTGAGTGAATTTTGCGGAAACTTCCTAACTCGCTAACCGGAAAATAACCCGAACGAGCCAATACGCTGTAAAACAATGGCGAAATGTGTCCGTTTGAAAGGAAAAATACATCTTCGTTTTTGCCATTCATGTTAAACTTAGGATTGTGGTTCATTACATTAAAGTAAAGTGCGGTTAAAAAATCAGCACAACCTAACGAACCTCCCGGATGGCCACTTTTAGCGCCATGTACCATACGAAGAATGTCTCTTCTAACTTGGGTTGCTGTTTGCTCCAGCGTTTTAATATCTGTCATTGTATACGTGTAACTTAAAAAATTGGTCGGTTTTGTTTTATTGATTTGATTAACAGTGGTATAACCAACTATTGCACACCAATATATTTGTCAAAAGTAACACTTACCAAGCTTTTTTAGCATTTTTGTTGCCAACATTTTAGCTACATCGTTTATTGCTTTACATTTTGGGCAATACGTTTTAGGATAAAAACCTAACCAATTATGATAAAACAACTTGAAGTAAGTTTGCTGCCAGAGCAGTGTTTTGATGAGGAAACCACATTAGATTTTGTCAAAAGAAAATCGGGGATTGATGATATTACCGGAATAAGGGTTGTTCGTAAATCTTTGGATGCCCGCAAAAGGCCAATTCATTACAACTTATTGGTTGATGCATATGTGCAAGAACAAGTTCCGGAGCGCGATTTAAATTTTGATTTTAAAAACGTGTCCAATGCACCTCATGCAGTAATTATTGGTGCCGGCCCTGCAGGTTTGTTTGCGGCCTTAAAATTTATTGAGCAAGGCATAAAACCAATAGTGTTTGAACGAGGCAAAGATGTGCGTGAACGCAGGCGTGATTTGGCCTTAATAACCCGACATAATACGGTAAACCCGGAAAGCAATTATTGTTTTGGTGAAGGTGGTGCAGGTACTTACAGCGATGGTAAATTATACACCCGCAGTACCAAACGCGGTGATGTGGGGCGCATATTAAAATTATTTGTAAAGCATGGTGCTGATGAACGTATTTTGTTTGAAGCGCATCCGCATATTGGAACCAATAAGTTACCTCATATTATCACGGCCATTCGCGAAACCATTTTGCATTTTGGGGGCGAAGTTCATTTTAACGCTAAACTTACTGATATTGTAGTTAAAGATAGCGCTGTTGCAGGTGTGGTTATCAACCAAAACCAAACCATAGAAACCAAGCATGTAGTATTGGCAACAGGGCACAGTGCCCGAGATATTTTTGAGTTATTACACGCTAAAAATATATTAATAGAAGCTAAACCATTTGCGCTGGGTGTGCGTATTGAACACCCACAAGCATTAATTGATAGCATACAATATAAATGCAATACAAAAGGTAGGGGCGAATATTTACCTGCAGCAAGTTATAGCATAGTAAACCAAAGTTTAGGACATGGTGTATTTAGTTTTTGTATGTGTCCGGGTGGAATTATTGCGCCTGCTGCCACTGCTCCCGGAGAAATTGTAGTAAATGGATGGAGCCCTAGTAAACGAAATAACCCTTATGCCAATTCGGGTTTGGTGGTGAGTATTGATGCAAAAGATTTTGCTAAGTATAATGATTATGGTCCTTTGGCTGCACTAAAATTTCAGCAAGGTGTAGAACAAAAATGTTTTGCTGCCACACAAAGTTTGCAAGCGCCTGCCCAACGGGTACTAGATTTTGTAAACAAAAAGCACTCAACCCAATTACCTGAATGTAGTTATTTACCAGGATTACAATCGCACAATTTAGATCAGGTATTACCCAACTTTGTAGCAGCTAGTTTGCGTGATGCACTGCAAGCTTTTGGTAAGAAACTAAAAGGCTACGTAAGCAATGATGCGGTAATGGTGGCTACCGAAAGTCGTACATCAAGCCCTGTGCGTATACCCCGCGAAAAAGAAACACTAGAACACCCACAAATAAAAGGTTTGTTTCCGTGTGCCGAAGGTGCAGGTTATGCGGGTGGCATTATTAGTGCTGCCATAGATGGTGAGAACTGTGCCATGGCTGTGGTAAATAAGATTACTACAAATTAATCTACAACATCACCAATTTGAATTTACCTTTGTGGTTTACATGAAATTAAAATACTTCTTTTTACTTTTTGTTTTGACACACTTTGCACATGCAGGTGTAATAACAATTAGTGTAACATCGCTTCCTAATTTTGGAAACGTATACACATACAATAGCAGCACTTCCACAAGATATACGGTAAGTGCATCAGCCATAACAGGCAACTTAGTGATAACTGCACCAACAGGTTTCGAAATATCAACCCAATATTTACAAGGTTATACTTCTGTTATTACATTAGTGCCAAATGGATCAAGCATAGCAACAACCAATATTTACGCGCGTTTTAGTCCGAGTGTAACAGGTGTTGCAAGTGGAAATATTACACATGTAAATGTGGGTTCAACCACGCAAAATTTGGGTGTGCAAGGCACAGGAATTGCATGGGCAATACCGGCAAATTATTACAATACGGTAACCACACAACGTAATGCAGCGCTAAAAACTGTTTTGTATAACAGGATACTTGGACATACCAGTGTGAGCTACACGCCTGGTGTTTGGAATGCTTATTCTACTACCGATAGACAACCGAACAGCAAAGTGTGGGATATCTACAGCACTCGTTTTGATGCAGCGTCTCCATACGAATACACCATGAGTACAGATCAATGTGGCACATACGGATTAGAAGGAGATTGTTACAACCGCGAACACTCTTTCCCGCAAAGTTGGTTTAATTCAAGCCCTCCAATGGTTTCAGATATACACCATGTTTTTGCCAGTGATGGCAAAGTAAACGGCATGCGAAATAACTTTCCTTTTGGCAATGTTTCTTCAGCAACCTTTACTTCACTTTACGGAGGTAAATTAGGAACTGGAAGTAACTTTGGTTATGTGAGCACGGTGTTTGAACCCATTGATGAATACAAAGGGGATATTGCACGTGCACAACTATACATGGCCACACGCTATGATAATTTAATTGCCGGTTGGGTTAATAATGGGAATGCGAATGATGTATTGGCCGGAAACACTTATCCTGCATACGACCAGTGGTTCATCAATTTGTTAATCAGCTGGCATAATTTAGATCCGGTAAGTGACAAAGAACGTAAACGCAATGATGCTATTTATGCCATTCAAAACAACCGCAATCCATTTGTGGATAGCCCACAATTTGTGCAACGTATTTGGGGTGGTAGTTTACCAACAGAACCCACAATAGGTTCAACCAACTTACAAGTAACGAACATCAATAATAACAGTGTTAAGTTAAATTGGGTGAGTGGTAATGGAAATAGACGTATAGTATTGGTGCGCGCAGGTAACGCAGTTAATGCTTTCCCTACCGATACATTACATTATCATTTTAACAGTGCTATCACCGCAGCTCCTCAAATTGGTGCAGGTAATTATGTGGTGTACAATGGAACCGGAAGCACAGTTACTATAACCAATTTGCAGGCGGGAGTAAACTATCATTATGCAGTTGTTGAATACAATGGCTGGTACTCAACAACAAATTATAATACCAATAATGTGCTTACTTTTAATGCGGTAACTTTACCGGTTAGGTGGTTAAGTTTTGAGGGTGTTCATCAAAACCAATCAAACCAACTAAATTGGAGTACTGCAAGTGAAAAAAACAATAAAGCATTTGTAGTTGAACGTAGTTTGGATGGCGAAAAATTTGAGGCCATTGGTATTGTAAATGGTGTTGGCAACAGCAATATTGTTAGTAAGTATCAATACTCCGATAACCAATTGCCTGATGCTAATGCATTATACTACCGACTAAAACAAATAGACTTTGATGGCAAATACAACTATGGCAAAGTAATTAAAATTGAGGTTGCGCAAGATGCAGTTGAGATGGGTTTTGATGTTAGTCCAAATCCATTTGTAGATAATATTCGTATCTCTTATCAACTAAATGGGCTGGAGGTTGTTTATTATGAGTTAATAAACAGCGAAGGTCAACTAATTAAAAAAGGATATGAAAACGCAAATCAAAACCAAGGGCAGTTTGTTATTACTTTGGATGAGCATATTGGCAGTGGGCTTTATTTCTTGCAAATCAAACACCACAACCGAAACTACATCCACAAAATTATCAAACAATAATACCAACATGAGCGAATTTGAAATCAACAAAACCAATGAGGAGTGGAAACAACAGTTAACTGCAGAACAGTATGCTGTGCTCAGAGAAAAAGGCACTGAGCGTCCGTTTACCGGAAAGTTTGAAGCGCATTGGGAACCCGGAATTTATACATGTGCAGGTTGCGGTAACGAACTATTTCCATCGGCAACAAAATTTGATGCGGGTTGTGGTTGGCCAAGTTTTTATGAAGCATTAGATAAAACTAAAATTGTAGAGAAACTGGATAAATCGCATGGTATGATTCGTATGGAAATTTTATGTGCCAAATGTGGTGGTCATTTAGGTCATGTGTTTAACGATGGTCCGCAAGACAAAACAGGTTTACGTTATTGTGTAAATTCACTCTCGTTAGATTTCAAAAAACGATTTACGGATTCAACCCAAACAAAATAATTATTGAATATCCTCAGACTTGTCAGTTTGCTATAAAATTGAGATAATATTACATGAGAAACGCTTTTATATTAAACAATGTCAGAAGGACTCTGTTGGCCTACGAGAATTTTACTTAACAATCAATGAGGACGTTTGTGCAATGGCCATTGTTAGCAATCCAGAAACGCAGTGGCTTGGATTGCGCGGAAAAAACGTACTCAGTAGATTGTTGTAAAATTGTCGTAAGCCTTGATTTTTTGTTTACTTTTTTATCAAGAAAAAAGTGAAGGCGGTTTGGGTGCCAACCCAAAAGGAGAATGATTCTTCTACTAAAAGGATTTGAAAATGGAACACAATCATTGTTATCAAAATCTTGACATTTTGCGGAAAATATTCTCAAATGTCAGATTACTTGTCAATCATAAAACGCACGTGCATTCTTAAAATAATACAAAGCTACTTCGGTAGCTTTTTTTATGAGGTGTTTTTGGTTAGGTTTGAAACCATGGATAAACGCAAAATACTTTTTACCCTATTGGCTTTGTTTTTTATTGATAGTGGCTTGCACGTAATTAATTGGTTTGAAGTTGCAACTTTACCTACTGAGTTGTTGCATGCAATACGCTGGATATTTATTGCAGCATTAGGCTATTACGCATGGATTAGTCGCGGACTTACCATATACATTTTATTGTGTATGTTTTTGGGGATTGAGGTTGCTGAATGGGCGCCTAATGTGGCCAAAGAGTTAAAAGTATTTAGTGATATTTTTTTACGACTTATCAAAACCATTATTGCGCCTCTGTTATTTAGCACTTTGGTAGTGGGTATTGCAGGACATAGCGATTTAAAACAAGTTGGCCGCATGGGTATAAAATCCATCGTGTATTTTGAGGTGGTTACTACCATTGCGTTAATTATAGGATTGTTTGCCATTAACATTTCTCAGGCCGGTGTTGGTTCATCGCTACAAGCACAAACTGAACAGGTAGATAAAGCCAATAAACTATTGGAACAAAAACATTCGCACAATGTAATTCTTGATATTTTCCCCGAGAACATAGCCAAGAGTGTGGCCGAAAATCAAATCCTGCAAATTGTTGTATTTAGTATTTTGTTTGGTATTGCATTGGCACAATTAAAAGGTCAGCGTAAAGACCAAATGGTTCAAGCCATAGAAAGTTTAGCAGAGGTAATGTTTAAGTTTACCAATTTGGTAATGTATGTTGCTCCGCTTGCAGTTGGTGGTGCTATTGGTTATGCCATTGCAACTATGGGTTATGGCGTTTTGCACGATTTATTGAAGCTATTGGTTACACTATACGTTGCACTTATTGCTTTTGTTTTGTTGATTTTAGTACCAATTGGTTTAATGGTGAAATTGCCGTTTAAAAAATTTTTAGAACACATTAGCGAACCACTCTCAATTGCATTTGCTACTGCAAGTTCGGAAGCAGCTTTACCAAAGGCCATGGAAAATCTAGAAAAAATGGGGATTCCGCGTAAGGTTGTTGCTTTTGTATTACCTACCGGATTTAGTTTTAATTTAGATGGAACCACACTTTATTTATCGTTGGCCTCTGTTTTTGTGGCGCAGGTAAGTGGCGTTGATTTAACCATTGGTCAACAAATTTCAATGTGTTTGGTATTGATGTTAACCAGTAAAGGTGTTGCAGGAGTGAGGGGCGCATCGTTTTTAATTTTGGTAAGCACGGTTGCTTCGTTGGGTTTAGATCCACAAAAAGCTTTTGCTATATTAGCCATAGATGCCTTTATGGACATGGGACGCACCTCAGTTAATCTAATCGGAAATTGTTTAGCCACATACGTGGTGGCCAAGTGGGAAGGTGAGGTTTAGAAAAAATAATATTTGGATAAAAGTTGCGTTTTATCCTCTAACAATTCCAAACAAACTCAAACCATGAATTTAAAAAACAATATCTACTTCAAGGTAGGTACTATTGTAATTATTGCACTTTTATTACTTATTCCAACCTCTATGATTAGTGGCTTGATTTACGAAAGAGAACAAACCAAAAATCAAGCTATAAGTGAAGTTGGTTCAAAATGGGGCGGACAACAAACCATTTCCGGACCATTTATTTCTATTCCTTACAATAAATATGTAAAGGAATATTCTGCAAAAGACAGCAAAGAAAAAGTGATGGTGATGCGTGAATTCATTCACATTTTACCGAATGAATTAAGCATTGACGGCATGATGGACCCGGAGCAAAGAAACCGAGGCATTTATGATATAGTAGTTTACAATTCAAAGCTAAATATAAAAGGAAAGTTTGCTCAGGTAAATTTTGCAGAGCTTGATATACCTGTTGGAGATATACATTTTGATAAAGCAAGATTGGTAGTTGGTATTGATGATTTGCGTGGTATTGAACAGCAAGTTGATTTAAATTGGAACGAGAATAAATATGCATTTAATCCAGGTGTGGCTTCAAACGATATTGTAAGTAGTGGAATAAACACGTTGGTTAATTTTAACTCAAACGATAGTTCAACGTATACTTTTTCATTTAGTTTAGACTTAAAGGGAAGTCAATTGCTTTATTTTACTCCAGTAGGTAAAGTTACTGACATTAAAGCTTCATCGCCTTGGGCTAATCCAAGTTTTAATGGAGCTTTTTTACCCGATCAGCGTGAATTATCAGACACAGGATTTACCGCCAATTGGAACGTGTTACACTTAAACCGAAACTATCCGCAAATTTGGACCGGAGATAAAAATAACATTGCTGAGTCGGCATTTGGTATTGATTTGTTGTTGCCTGTTGACAATTACCAGAAATCGCATCGCTCTATACGATATGCCATTTTGTTTATTGCATTTACTTTTTTGGTGTTCTTTTTTATTGAAGTGTTGAATAAGGTTTTTATTCACCCCATTCAATACATATTGGTAGGTATAGCGTTGGTGGTGTTTTACACGTTGTTGTTATCCTTGTCAGAGCATTTAAATTACAACTTGGCATTTGTTACTTCGGCTTTGGCAACATTACTCTTAATTGCAGGTTATGTTAAAGCAATTTTAAAATCAACCCAACTCACAGCTTTAATTAGCGGCATTTTGTTGGTGTTGTATACATTCATTTTTGTGATTATTCAATTACAAGATTTTGCATTGTTAATTGGAAGTATAGGTATATTCATTATACTAGGTTTGGTCATGTACTTCTCTAGAAAAATTGATTGGTACAATTTGGGAACTAAGAGCGAATAATTTATAAATACACTCCGGTTATCATTGGTAGTATCATTGGTAGCCGGAGTTTTTTATTCACTAAAAAAATGTTCACCTTCATTGGCTATAAAACTATTGGCAAACTCACTTCGGGTTTCAACCAAAAGTTCATCCAATACATCATACCTTGATGAAAAATGTCCGATGATTAATTTGCCAACTCCGGCTTTTTTAGCAACCATGCCCGCTTGTAATGCGGTGCTATGTTTGGTTTCTTCGGCACGTTTTAATCTATCATGTAAAAATGTGGCTTCGTGGTATAATAAATCAACCCCACGTATCGCTTCAATTACTCGTTCGTCATACATGGTGTCGCTGCAATACGCGTAACTAAATGGTTCGCCTGTTTCAAGTGTTAACTCTTTATTCGTTATAATGGTTTTTCCATCTGCACTTACGTAGTCTTTACCACGTTTAATATCGGTATAATGTGTAAACGGAATATTGTGTCGTTTGCAACTATCTACATTTAACTTTTTTAATTTGGGTTGTTCTTCAAACAAGAAACCTGTAGTTGGTACACGATGGAAGAGTGGGAAAGAAGTAACTTTAAGTGTGGTGTCTTCAAAAATTACTTCTTGTTTATTGGGGTTGGTTATGTGTTTAATAATTTCAAAACGGAGTTCACTTTCGGTATTTTTCAAGAACAGATCCAAGATTTCAAATAATGAATTTGGCCCATATATATTCAACGATTCTGTGCGTTGCATCAAATTCATGCTAAACAATAAGCCGGGTAAACCCAGCATGTGGTCGGCATGAATATGGCTAATAAAAATGTGCTTAATTTTTGATTTTTTAATTTTGTAGCGCTGCATTTGCATTTGTGTTCCTTCGCCACAATCTATAAGAATGTGGTGGTCTAAGGCGTGCAAGTATTGTGCAGACGGAAATCGATTAAGCGTAGGTGTAGCCGAGCTGTTTCCTAAAATTACCAGTTCAAAACTCATTTCTCTTCGGCATCATCGCCCATTTTTAAAAATTGTTTTTCCAACTGATCCATAAACACAAAATCAACTGCTTCCACATCAGTAGGAATAAAAGTAATATCGGCTTTTGCAAACAAACGCGTAAACGAATCTTCGGCTTCTGTTATAATTAACAAACCATCGTTTTGACTTAATTCTTGTCCTAAACTAATTAACTCACGGGTAGCATCAGCATTACATTCTTTAACACCGCTAATATTTACAATTACGTATTTACTGCTGCTGGCAACTTCATGTCTTACTTTTTCAATAAGCTTTGATGCTGTGTTTTTATCCAATGCAACAATATCTGTTTTAATAAGTGAGTATTGGTCGCTTTTTTCTATGGTGTAATTCATGCTTGGTAATTTAATTGTGTAAATTTACGTTTCGGCATGTAAATATTTATATAATTTGCAGAAAAATTAATCAGAATTACATGAGCAGGAAAATTGCCTTCATAACCGGGGCTTCAGCAGGTATTGGTGCAGCAACAGCAAAGTTATTAGCCTCGCAACAATATAATTTAATTTTAGCAGCACGTAGGGTAGCGTCTTTAAAAAAGTTATCTGATGAACTTACTACCCAATTTGGTATCAGCACCTTGGTAGTTAAATTGGATGTGCGCAATAGAAATGAAGTTGCCGATACCATTGCCGCTTTCCCAAAAGATTGGCAAAAAATAAATGTATTGGTAAACAATGCCGGTTTAGCCAGTGGTTTAAGTAGTATTGATGAGGGCGATATGGATGATTGGGATGTAATGATTGATACCAACGTGAAAGGATTACTTTATGTTACCCGTAATGTAATTCCTTTAATGAAAAGCAATGAGTCGGGGCATATCATTAACATTGGTTCAATTGCAGGAAAAGAAGTGTATGCCAATGGTAACGTGTATTGTGCCACCAAACATGCAGTAGATGCTTTAAACAAAGCTATGCGTTTGGAGTTGGCTAAATTTCCCATAAAAGTTACTGCAATTCATCCCGGTGCTGTAGAAACCGAGTTTAGTGTGGTGCGTTTTCATGGCGATAAAGAACGTGCCGATAAAGTGTACGAAGGTTTTGAAAATTTGGTAGCTGATGATATTGCCGATGCCATTTGGTTTGCCATTAGCCGCCCTGCACATGTTAACATAAACGAACTTACTATTATGCCAACTGCACAACCAGTGGCAAGCGTTATACACCGTAAATCATAAATAAAATGTTTGCAAGGTTATTGGTATTATTTGGTTTGATGTGGTTAATGTTAAACCCCGTTTTTGCTCAACAAGAAATAACACTTGAGCTAAATGAGTATGCAAAAGACGATAGGTTTGATCGATTAAACCTGAACTTAGCTTTGTTTGAATTAACCAACGATACCCTATTAACCTGGGATTTTGAAGGTTTACGAAAAGCAAAACCTGTTAAAGTAATTAAGCCCGATGGATTTAAAGCTTACGCCTATGGTTTTGTTTTTTTTGCAGGAAATCATCAGGGCGATAATCCCGGATTTATTACTGTTTTGGTAGGTAACCCTTATCACACCAAACCAACTTTGTTTGCCGATTTAAACAGCAATAACAATTTTACTGACGATAATTTTTCGGCCACCTTACCTTGGCGTGGCGATACTTTGCAAACTGATTTGTGTTTGGCTGGTTCAAACATTTGTACTAGGTTAAAATTTACACGACATTTAATGGAAAGTAAACAAGCTTACAAAGAGTTGATGAATGAGTTTTACCAACTTACTTATCCTAATCGTATGTTTATTGGCATGGATAATGGCTACCGCACACAACAATACCAAGTTAAAAGTGGTGTGGCTCTGGCAGGTGGCGATAGTATAAGGGTAGCTTTGTTTGATGCCAATAACAACGGTATTTACAATGAACCGGATAGTGATAGGTTTGTATTGGCCAATTTAACCGATACGGTTTTTTATCCGTTTGATGATTTGTATGGTAGTACCATTAGCAAAAAAAGCGGCCATTGTTTTATTGATAAAAACGGAAAACAATTTGAGTTTGTAAGTGCAACTAAAAATGGCAGTCAGGTTACGTTTAAAGTGTTGGATCAAACCAATAACAGCAATCAAATTAAGGCAGGTAAAAAGTTACCTCGCTTTAAATACATTACCTGGAGAGCAGAGCGGAAAAAAATAAGTAAACTCAGAAAATATCAGTTGTACATTTATTTTGGTAGTCCGCAAGCAGCAAACTTTGCTGCCGATACCTCAGCTTTACGTGTGTTAGCCCACGATTACGAAAAAACGCTACGTGTAATTGGTTTTATCGAAGTAAATAAATCATACGAGCTAAGCATATTTGGTCAGTACAGTTATTTAAATTGGATATTAGCATACAAAAATAAAGACCTCAATAAAAAACTAGGTATAAGAGGTTTGCCAAGTAGTATATATACAAAAAAGCGCAGACGAGTAGTTAAATACAACCTTACACCAAACGAATTATTACAAGAGTTAAAGGCTCAGCCTGTAAAATAATATTCAACAACACATCAAGATTTTTACTACAAAGTAGGGCATTTCATGTCCTACTTTTTTATTGTATGTCCTGTAATCAAGTGGTTTAGTTGTAGCTTAAGTGTTGTGGGAAAATCAACCCAAACAAAAGAACTAAAAATAGTAAATTGCCCTTTTATACGTTTAACAAAACATGAAGAAACTTGTATTTTTAATTACTATAATAAGTTTGGCTTTTGCTGCACATGCCCAGCGCAGTTTTAGCTTTGATGTGTTGCAGTATCCCAACGATTTAGATGATTACTTTGATGAAAGTGGCAGTAGTAAAGCTAAGGATGCGGTAGCTGAATTTATCAGTTATTACAACTCGGGTAAGTTCACCAACAATCAAAAAATACAAGTAATTAGGCTTACCAATCAAATGTTAAGCTACAACTATCAACCTAGCCCTCATTTCGAAAATTACTTTAATGCCATTAATGGGTTGGTGGTAAATAACTTGGTTTCTAAATTCGACAATTGGAATAAGGCAGCCGAGAAAGCTTTTAATCAAGGTAAAGACGAATGCTATAACTTTCTTCAAATTTCGCGAAATGTTTTGTACGATAAGGTGCTGCTACAAACCCCGGGTATTGTTTGGCGTGCAACCAATCTTGATGTAGATTTTACCAGTAAAACCAAACCAATGTTTGTGTTTAAAAACACAGATTTGTATGGCATAACCCCCGGAGATACTTTAGAGATTTACCGTACTTCAGGTACATATGATGCAGCAACAGATATGTGGTATGGAAGAGGAGGTAGAACCGATTTTACACGTGTGGGATTAGATAGCGCAAAAGTATATTGTGATTTAAAAGGATATAAACTCAATTTGGCTGATGGTACATTAATTGCCGATTCGGCCATGTTTAACTATGTTGGTTTACTTACTACACCTTTGGCAGGAAAATTAACTGATAAAGCATTAGCTAAATCAGGAGGAAGCAATTCTTTATATCCACAATTTGATTCTTACACCAAAAACTTTAACCAGTTGAGTTTTGGTAGAGGGAAATATTCGGGTGGCTTTGGTATGCGAGGCGATGAAATTATGTTTAAAGGAGGTGATACCACCACAGCTGATTTTGTGTTTTATTTTAAAAATAAACCTGTTTTACGTGTAGCATCAAAAGAAATGATTTTGCGTAACGATAAAATTGCCACGCAAAAAGCAGCGGTTTCTATTTACCTTGAAAAGGATTCTATTTATCATCCTCAATTGGAATTTAGTTACAAAATAGGCAACGAGTACATCTCTCTTTTTCGCAATAAACGCCAAGGTGTAAGCAGTACTCCTTTTTACGATAGCTATCATAAAGTAGAGTTTTACTGCGATGAGATAAAATGGGATTTAAATAATCCTTCCATAGATATTGACATGATTAATCCGGATGAACCTGCAAGGTTTGAATCGGTTAATTATTTCAGGGATATAAGATATGAGCGCATTCAAGGAATGTTGGGCTACAATCCTCTACAACGTGTAAAGCTATATGTAGAAAAGCGTAATATAAATGGGTTTAATATCAAGGATTATGCTGCCGATTTTAAAAGTGACCCAAGTGCCATCAGGCAACAAATGATTGAATTGAACGACTATGGCTTTGTAACCTTTGACGAAAAACGCGATTATGTTACGGTAAAACGTAAACTGAAAGACTATGTAAATGCGCATTTCGGTTCAACCGATTATGATGCGATTACTTTTTTATCGGTAATTGGTAAACAATATCCCAATGCATCGATTAGTTTAATTAATAACGATTTGCAAATTGAAGGAGTTCCTCAGTTTTATTTCAGTGATTCGCAAAACGTATACATCATTCCACGTGGTCAACAAGTAACATTAAAGAAAAATCGTAACATGGATTTTTCCGGCAAGCTGCGAGCCGGTAAAGCAGATTTTTACGGTAATGGTTTTAGTTTTGATTATACCACATTTCAAATTCGTTTGAACAACGTTGACTCCATGAAATTTTTGTATCGTGACACCAAATTGGGTGTTGATTTACCGATAAAAAGTGCACTTCAAAATATTTATGGAACACTAGCTATTGATCATCCATACAATAAAAGCGGACGAAAGAAATTCCCCGGATACCCAATATTTAAATCGGATGTAGGTTCTAAAGTGTATTACGATAAACCTTCCACTCAATATGGTGTATACGACAGAAATCGATTTTACTTTGATGTGGAACCATTTACTATGGATAGTTTGAATGAGCTTGACTTGGAAAAAATGTCGTTAGGTGGCACATTGGTTTCTGGTGGAATTATTCCTGATTTAAAATATGCATTGTATCTACAACCCGATAAATCTCTTGGTTTTAAATTAAAACGAAACGATGTAGGTTACCCAATGTATGGTGGTAAAGGGCGCGGTTTCATTGATTTGTCGTTAAGTGATGAAGGCTTTTTTGGAACAGGTGAAATCAACTATTTAGCTTCTGTTTCTAAGTCGGATCAGTTTGTAATGTTGCTCGACTCCTTAAATGGGCAGTGTAAAACTTTTGATAACAAACGAACAGGAATATACCCTGATGTGGCCGCAAAAAATACCTACAACCATTGGATGCCATACCAAGATACAATGTTAATTACGCGCACTGAGGCGCAAATTCCTTTCAGCAAAAACAGAGCTACACTTGATGGTACCATCATTTACACGCCTGGTAGTATGCATGCAAAAGGTGCAATTAACGTTGAAGAAGCGCAATTAACTTCGTATGATTTCTGGCTACAACCGGATCAAATTTTAAGTGAGGAAGCTTACTTTAAATTATACGATTTAACTGATACCACCAAGTTTGCATTTAGTTCGTCATCTGTAAATGCTAGGGTTGATTTAGAAAACAGGCTGGGTGATTTTAAATACAACAAAACCGGAATTTTAAATTCATTCTTTAATTACAATTTATACGCTGGTTCGTTTGATGAATTTTTCTGGCGCATGGATCCAAAAACAGTTGATTTCAAATCAGCCATGCCTGATGGTAAAAATACCTATTTGGTATCCACTCACCCACAACAAGATTCGTTACAATTTACCACATCGGTTACTACATTGGCCATAAAAGATTTTACCATGTACGCCAAAAAAGTTCCATTTATAGCGGTTGGTGATGCACAGGTTTTTCCAGATAGCAACAAAGCTACCATCAGGGGAAATGCTGATATGGATGTATTAAACCGTGCAAAAATTCAAGCAGATACCATAAACCGATTCCACAACATTGATAGTGTAAGCATAAAAATAGCAGGTAAGTTTAATGTGTTGGGTACTGGTAAATATGAGTACGTTGACAAGAAGAAAAACGTGCAGAAGTTTTTCATGAATGAAATTTTCATCAACAAAGCACATCAACTTATCGGTAAATCGTACATACCTGATACCATTAAGTTTTATGTTGGTCCTAAAATACAATTTAGAGGTAATGCTGTGTTAACTTCCGTAGTGCGTAACTTAGAGTATGATGGTTATTTCTTACCAATTCATAATTTACCATTGCCAAAAACCGATTGGTTTAGAAATGCTGCAGTTGTTAATCCAGATTCGGTTTACATCAACGTAAAATCGCCAAGTAAAAACATGAATCAACAAACCATATATAACGGTTTTAACATCAGTAACGATTCTGCTCACGTATACACCATGTTCTTTACCCGCAAGCGTAATCAAAGCGATCCAGAGTTATTAAAAGTAGAAGGAACTTTATTCTACGATGAAAAAACAAGTGAGTTTAAAATGGGAAGTTTCGAGAAGTTATTTAATAACTCATACAAAGGAAACTTAATGGTGGTGAATGAAGAGAAGAAGAGTATAACAGGCGAAGGTCGTGTTAAACTAGGATTTGAAACTACCAAGTTTGAAGTAAGCAGTGCCGGACAATTAAACTACAGTTTGGTTGATACCAGCTTTAGAATGAATTTGGTAATGTTATTGAATTTTCCTTTCCCAATGCCTGCATTACGTATCATGCATGATTCATTAACTGATCAATCTTTGTCGGCTGAAGCACCTAAGTTTGATGCTCCGTTTTTAAGCAAAGCTTTAGCCGAGTTGGTTGATGATAAAAACATCAAACGTGTGGTAGAAGAAATTGAAACGGATAACACCATTAAGTTAATTAACAATTTGGAGAAAACCATTTTTATTAATGAGTTAAACATGAAATGGAATCCGGCAACGCGCTCTTTACAATCAGATGGAGATATAGGAATCAACTCTTTTGATAAGTACAAGTTTGAGCGTAAAGTAAAAGGTAAAATGGAGTTAGTTAAACGCAGAAGTGGTGATGATTTTACCTTGTTTATCCAAAGCGTAGCGGGCAGCTGGTATTACTTTAAATTTCAAAAAGGAGTGATGTATACCGTTGGTTCTGATGCCTTGTATAATCAATTGATAAAAGATAATATTGACAAAATTTCTAAAAAGGACGATTACAAATTGCGTTTAGCTAATATATCAGCTAAAAACCAGTTTTTACGTGCCTCAAATAAAAAGTAACATGAACGAACAAACATTAATAGCCCTAGCTTGTGTAACTGCATATTTATTAGGTTCAATACCCAGCAGTGTATGGATTGGCAAAGCATTTTTTGGGGTTGATGTGCGCGAACACGGCAGCGGAAATGCAGGAGCCACCAATACATTACGTGTGTTGGGTAAACCTGCCGGGTTTACGGTATTGTTTCTTGATTTTTTAAAAGGATTTGCCGCAGCAAGTTTGGTGTTTTGGCCGGGTTTGATGTTAAACTCAAACCTAATGGAGTACAAAATGCTTTTTGGAGCATTGGCTGTGTTGGGGCATATTTATCCAATTTTTGCCGGTTTTAGAGGTGGTAAAGGAATAGCCACTGTTATTGGTGTAGTGGCCGGAATGGATTGGATGTTGGCACTGGCCTGTTTCATTACCTTTGTAATTATTGTTGCCATAACCAAATACATATCAGTGGGTTCTATGTTATCAGGTTTAATTAGTCCGCTGTATGCCGGTTTGATTCATAATTGGGAGGAAAAAAATTTAGTGTACTTTTGTGCAGTTGTTGGCGTGTTGGTGGTATACACCCATCGCAGCAACCTAAAACGATTAAGAAAAGGGGAAGAGAGCCGCTTTTCATTAACTAAAAAACCAACACAGGTAAAAAGTTAGTGTATTATGAGAGAGTTTTTAATTGAAGAAGAATTAGCCGAAGTATTAGACGAAGTTACCGATCGTCAGAAGTTAATCTTACACAATGACGACATCAATACGTTTGATCATGTAATTGATTGCTTGGTGCGCATTTGTAAACACGATGAGTTGCAAGCCGAGCAATGTGCTTTGCTGGTTCATACCAAAGGGAAAGCAACTGTAAAAACCGGTGCAAGGGCAGATTTAATAGCCATGTGCCAGGCCTTATTGGATGAAGGTTTAAATGCCACTATAGGCGAGTAACGTATCTTAAAAAATAGATTCCATTTCAACGGATAAATACATCACACATGTTAAATAAAGTTGTAAAAAATGCCGAAGAGGCAATTAAAGATATTAATGACGGAGCCACCATTATGTTAGGTGGCTTTGGTTTATGCGGTATTCCTGAAAACAGCATTACTGCACTGGTAAAAAAAGGTGTTAAAAATTTAACATGTATCAGTAACAATGCAGGGGTTGATGATTTTGGTATTGGCTTGATGTTACAAACCCGTCAGGTAAAAAAAATGATTGCTTCATACGTAGGCGAAAATGCCGAGTTCGAGCGTCAGTTGCTTAGTGGAGAGTTAGAAGTGGAGTTAATACCGCAAGGAACTTTAGCTACGCGTTGTATGGCTGCCGGTTATGGTATGCCCGCCATTTACACACCTGCAGGTGTTGGCACTGAGGTTGCTGATGGCAAAGAAACCCGTGTATTTGATGGCAAAACCTACTTAATGGAATATGCCTTTAAAAGCGATTTTGCCATTGTTAAAGCTTGGAAAGGCGATACACATGGAAATTTAATTTTCCGTGCTACATCACGTAACTTTAATCCTTTAATGGCAATGGCCGGTAAAATTACCATTGCCGAGGTTGAAGAATTAGTACCTGCAGGAGAGTTGGATCCTGACATGATTCATACTCCGGGTATATATGTTAACCGTATTTTTAAAGGTGAAAACTACGAGAAACGTATTGAGCAGGTAACGGTTACTAAAAGAAGTTAATAGTTATTAGTTGTCTAGTTATTAGTTGGCTAGTTTACTGGTTAAGGGATAAATAAAATATTTAAAGTTGAAGGTTAATATAGTTAGTTGAACAAACTAATCAACTAGTTATCATATCAACCAATCAACAAAAACCAAAAGTATGTTAGATAAATTTGGAATAGCGAAACGTATCGCAAAAGAATTAAAAGATGGTTACTATGTAAACCTTGGTATAGGTATTCCTACATTGGTAGCTAATTACGTGCCTCAAGGTATTGAGGTTATATTACAATCAGAAAACGGATTGTTGGGTATTGGTCCTTTTCCGTTTGAAGAAGATGTAGACGCTGATTTAATTAATGCAGGTAAACAAACAGTTACTACTACCAAAGGCTCAAGCTTTTTTGATAGTGCCATGAGTTTTGGTATGATACGCAGCGGACGCGTAGACTTAACTGTTTTAGGTGCAATGGAAGTTGCCGATAACGGTGATATTGCCAATTGGAAAATTCCGGGTAAAATGGTTAAAGGTATGGGCGGTGCCATGGATTTAGTTGCAAGTGCTAAAAATATTATTGTAGCCATGCAACACGTAAATAAAGCAGGCGAAAGTAAATTATTGCGCCAATGCTCTTTGCCTATTACAGGTTTAGGTTGCGTTAAAAAAGTAGTAACCGAATTAGGTGTGTTTGATATTACTCCCGAAGGTTTTAAATGTATTGAATACGCACCGGGTGTTAGTTTAGATTACATCAAAGAAAAAACTTTAGGTCGTTTGGTTATTGCCGATGACGTGAAGGAAATGGTGATTGACTAACACTGATGCGCTAAAGCCAAATCGTGTAAGGTTTGGTACAGCAATAATATTTGCAGGGTGTTTAGTTTGGTATTTGTAGCTGCGGCATGCAAATACAACACATGCGCTAAAAATTTGGCAGGTTGAAAAGCAGTAAGTTGTTGCTGTTTTTTTAGCCTGCCAATTTTGTTTACCAACAACAGGCGTTTATCCAATAGCCTTAAAATTTCTTGGTCGCAGGCTTCAATTTCTTTACGTAAATTTTCTAATGCGGTATCATTTGTTTGGGGGTGATAAGCTCCGCACAATATGCCTACTCCAGATGTTTTGGGAAAAATATCTTTCCAGTTTATGGCCCCGTATTGTGTAGCATCAATTACCAAACCCAGTTGGTGTTTTTGGACAAAAGCATAGGCATCAACCAAACCCTTAGCCGATTTAATTTTATGTAACAAATAAACTTGGTTGTGGTGGTGTATTTCTTTTAAAACAGGTAATAGTTTTTGGGTTGATGTACGAATAACAAACGTACCGTTTTGAACTTTTTTGTTGAGCAGTTGTGCTTCTTGTAAACCACACACAAAGGTGTTAACGTTTAATACCTTGTTATTGGGTAACGTTTTGTTTTTTACCTGTAATGCAACAGGTGTTTTGGATTGTTGCGATGAATTAAAATCGGTTAACGACAACACATCATACGTAATTTTTTTACCCTTGTTGGGTAGTATTAAAACTTGTTTTGTGGCATTAACTGACATTTGTTGGTTCGTGCTTTTGTATGTGCGAATTTGATAATTTTGCCCGCAGTTTTTACCAAACTTTTATCAGGTATGAATAAATCGAAGTTAGAAATAATGGCTCCTGCAGGTTCTTGGGATGCCATGATGGCCGCCATTAAAGCAGGTGCCGACTCTATTTATTTTGGTATCGAGCAGTTAAATATGCGAGCCCGCTCAACCAATAATTTTTATTTAAGCGATTTAAAAAAGGTAGCAGAAACTTGCTCGGCACAAGGTGTAAAATCATACCTTACCTTAAACACCATTATTTACGATCACGACTTAAACCTGATGCGCAATATTGTGGATGAGGCCAAAGCTGCGGGCATCACCGCAATAATTGCAAGTGATTTGGCCGTGTTAAACTACGGTCGTAAACAAAAAATGCCCGTTCATATCTCCACCCAAACCAACATCACCAATATAGAAACCATCGAGTTTTTTGCTGATTATGCAGATGTAATGGTGATGTCGCGCGAGTTAACTTTACAACAAGTAAGTGCCATCACACGTGAGATTCAACGCAGAAATATCATTGGTCCTTCGGGTCAATTGGTGCGCATAGAAATATTTGGTCATGGTGCTTTATGTATGGCAGTATCTGGCAAATGTTATTTAAGTTTACATACACACAATGCTTCTGCTAATCGTGGTGCATGTATACAAAATTGTCGCAGAAGCTACATCGTAACCGATAAAGAAGAAGGCTACGAGTTAGAGATTGACAACGAATACATCATGGCGGCCAAAGATTTATGTACCATTGATTTTTTAGATAAGTTATTGGCAGCAGGTGTAAGTGTATTAAAAATTGAAGGTCGCGGACGTTCTGCTGATTACGTGTACACCACCACCAAATGTTACCGTGAAGCAGCAGATGCCATTGCAGAAGGAACTTATACAGCCGAAAAAATTGAAGGATGGAAAGCCGAGTTAGCCACCGTGTTTAACCGTGGATTTTGGGATGGTTATTATTTAGGCCGTCAAATAGGTGAGTGGAGCAATGTATATGGATCGGCAGCAACAACACGTAAAATTTATTTGGGCAAAGGCCACAAATATTACGATAAAGCGGGTGTGGCAGAGTTTCTCATGGAATCGCATACGTTAAATGTAGGCGATGAAGTGATGATTACTGGTCCTACAACGGGATACGTTGAAGCCACTGTTGAAGAGATTAGGGTAGAAGATAAACCCGTGGAAACAGCAAGTAAAGGCGATTTGGTATCATTTAAATTAACTGAAAAAATTCGCCCTTCGGATAAATTGTACAAAAAAGTATTGGTAGAACAACCTGCATGATACAGATTACACAATTTAGAAAAAAATGTATAGGCTGTAATGCTTGTGTGGAGGCTGCGCCCGGACGTTGGGCCATGTCGCGTAAGGACGGTAAATGTACTTTGGTAGGTGCAAAGGCCAAAAAGGATATTTACACCATCAACTTACCTGATTTTGAGTTGGAAGAAAACCAAAAAGCTGCTGCCGCTTGTCCGGTAAACATTATTCAGGTGAAAATGTTGGGATAGATTGTTTTGTAAAATCGAATGTTGTATTTTCGATTGTATGAAGCCTATAATAACCATTTTGTTTTGTTGTATTCTTTTGTGTGCAAAGGCACAGCCTCTTCAAAAACCAATTGCCATATGGAATAACGCCAATTTTTGGGGCCACATCCCAAGGCCAATATTCAACGATTCTGTTGTAGCTTTTGTATGGCAAGATCGGCAGTATACTTATGTAAAGTCGACCCAACAAGCATACCTTACTAATGCCACAAACCTAAGCACTGGAGGTTATCAGACGGCATATACTCGTGATGGCTATTACTTTGTTAAAGCCGAAAAAAGTGCCACACGTAATTACGATAGTATATACTTTTTTAGCTATAACGACTTAAAGGCATACAACCTAGGATTATGCGGTACAGGAAATGAAAACACTAGATTTTTATACCAACGAGAACCCCGAGACACGCTGTATTATTTACAGCAAATGCCAAATCAGTCTTTTCAAGTTTACCAATTGGCTGGCGCGTCTGCCCGAAATATCAATATAAATTTAAACACCTTTGAGGTTAACGAGTTCTATGCCAATAAAGATACTTTTATTTACGTTGTCAGATATAAGGATGTAACCACAAAAAAGATAGCAGTACGCTGTAAAATAGGCTCATCAACCCGAACACTTTTTGAGCATTATTCCGATAGTTTTTCGATAAATTCTATATACACCGCGAACGATAAAGTTTATTTTTATGTAGATCGGAGAATAACCTATAATGATTCATTTTATGAATCTAATTATCAAAACCTGGATGCAGTACCTTCTTCTTTTACTCCCGACAAGAAACATACCGAGCGCATGAAAGATGGGAGCGTTAGGAAGATTAATTTCGACCAAAAAAGGGTTGAACGTTTTGATGCTACCGGATTAAACCTATTATCTTATACCAACTTTCCTGAGGATGTATTTTTGAATAATCAATATCGAAGTGAGGGGGCTAATGGTAACGTGTGGGTGTTAACAACCAATGACTATGGAACTGAGCCATGTCTTTTAACCCCATCTGATAGCTTTGTTAACATGGATATCTCACAGGGTATGTACAGTTCGTTTAATTACGACACCGATAATTACCTCAACTTAACCATTCCGGGCGATACTGCATTTGCTTTGTTAAGAAATATTGAAGTTGATCATCGTTTTATATACCGACTAACAGGGAATTCAAACAAACCTTTTGAGCCAATAGTGGATGTTGGTAAAGATACCTCTACAAATCATATCGTGTTTTTTAAAGCGTGGGATAGACAAATTTATTGGTTAGCTTATGATGAGGCATTAGCAGAATTGAGGCTTTACACGGCCTCATACGAACAGCCAGCCATTGCAGTGCCCAAGCCTAACTTTGGTTTTGATAAACAAGAGTGGCACCGACAATTGGGTTTCGGTAAATTGTCTCCTGATAACCCTCAAATTAATACCGGTGGAATAGATTTATTAGATTCAGGCGAAGTTATAGTATCTGCATTCACCAATTCCAATACCGAGCAGTTATTGTCGATGCATGGATACTTGATGTCTTATCAAGATCAATTTAAACAGCGTTTAATAGGAGGGCAGTTTACAGCTCGGCTTAAATCAAATGGGCAAGTGGCTTGGGTTACTTCTTATGGTAAAATGCACGATTATATTGATCGCGGCTTCCATCAGGTAATTGATAAAAATGGAGATATTTATGTTACTGGACAAGCTTGGAAAATCGCAGTTTTTGGCACTGATACGGCAAGAGTAAACAATGGAACGATAAATTTTTTGGTAAAACTAAATGGAAAAACGGGTGAAATACTTTGGCATAAAATGCTATTTACTGGTTCTAATCCCAATACGGCAAATACAGAAAGTTTAGCGATTGATTCATTTAACAACTTATACCTTGCCATAACTTACGAGAATTTTGATATTCAAATACTCGGTATGTCATTGTCTAACCAACAAGTAAGTCCAGCCACTGGATAGGTAAAACTAAATGCGCAAGGAGATTTGCTTTGGGCTGTAAATATGATTACCCCATTCACGAAAAAATACGGATTAACACGAGCTATGGTTGTTAATCATGCCCTGCAAAAAATTGTAGTTGTACAAAGTATTGGTTACTACAATTGGTGGAGCTCTTGTAAGTATGATTCATGGTACTCATATGTGCAAAGTATCGACATGAATAGTGGTAATGTTAGTTGGACTAAATTATTTGAAAGTGATGACCTTCATAGTACTACTTCACTCACACTAAATAAACAAGGAGATATTATGTTAGCCGGATATTTCAGAGGGACAATCCAGTTAGATAATCTTACCTATACTTCTTTGCCTGGAAAAAACTGTAATCAGTTTCAATCATTTTTTGCCGTGTTGAATTCTTTAAATGGAAACATATTATTTGCACAAACCAGTGAAACAGATATTTTTTATCCGTTTGAGATGAAGACAGCGCCAAATGGCAAAGTGTGGGCGGTGGGTGTTAAGGAAACACCTAAACTCAGGTATCATCTTTGTGTGGCAGAGATTGATGAATATGGAGTAAAAACACGTGAGCGTTACTTTAAAAAATATGCAGATCCGTTCGAGTTTGGATATTTCCCCACTATTGCCGTCAATGATAAACATGTAGTTTTTGCCGATGCTGTTCAATACGATTTAGATACCTTCAAGTATTGTTTCGATTATGAAGAGCAACTTTCGGTGGTTAAATTAGTAATTGATGATATTCCATCAATAAATCCTTCACCATCCATGGCTAAATTGCGTTTCACCAATTATCAAATAATGCTTTATCCAAATCCTGTTAAAGACCAATTGATGTTGATTACAGATAAACCTGATGAAATAACCGATCTACATGTTATTGATATTACAGGACGAGAGTTTAAATTAACTTATTCAAAACAAGCCACTTATCATGCTATTGGTGTTGAGGCTCTTCCAGCAGGAGTGTATGTGCTAAGAGTTAATGGTAGTAAAGGTGCTCATAGCGTCAAATTTGTTAAGTCGGAATAAACTTTGGATATTTTTTCGCTGCCTGAGGTCTAATATGCATAATCTGAAAACTATCATTTTGCATTCTGCTTTGCATGCTTATTTTCGCACAACTTTAAAAATTAAACAATTTTATTAATCATACATACAACATGACAAAAGTATCAGTTATCGGAGCAGGTGCAGTAGGTGCTACAACTGCAGATGTTATTGCTTACCGCGAGTTAGCAGACGAAGTAGTTTTATTAGACGTTAAAGAAGGTTTTGCAGAAGGTAAAGCTTTAGATATTTACCAAACCACTTCTTTATTAGGTATGAAAACCCGCATTAGCGGTACTACAAATGATTACAGTAAAACTGCTAATTCGGATGTAGTGGTAATTACTTCGGGTATTCCTCGTAAACCGGGTATGACGCGTGAGGAATTAATTGGTACTAACGCTAACATCGTTAAAACTGTTACTGAAAACGTGTTGAAGCACTCTCCAAACGCAATTATTGTTGTGGTTTCAAACCCAATGGATACCATGACTTACTTGGCACTTAAAGCCAGTGGTTTACCTAAAAACCGTATCATTGGTATGGGTGGATTGTTAGATAGCGCTCGTTTTAAAGGTTATCTAGGTTTAGCATTAAATCAACCAACTGCCGATATTCAAGGTACAGTAATTGGTGGTCATGGCGATACTACTATGATTCCTTTAACCCGTTTAGCTACTTTAAATGGTATTCCGGTATCAAACCAATTAAGTGCAGATAAATTAAAAGAAATTAGCGATGCAACTATGGTTGGTGGCGCCACATTAACAAAATTATTAGGTACTTCTGCTTGGTACGCTCCGGGTGCTGCAAGTGCATTATTAGTTGAAAGCATTGTACGTGACCAAAAACGTGTTATGCCTTGCTGCGTATACCTTGATGGTGAATACGGACAAAAAGATATTTGTTTAGGTGTACCGGTTACTATTGGTAAAAACGGTTGGGAAACTATTGTTGACTACAACTTAAACGATGCTGAAAAAGCTGAGTTTGCTAAAAGCGCTGACGCTGTTCGCAATATGAATGCAGTACTTACCGAAACAGGTGTATTGTAATACTAAAAACACATTATTTAAGTTATCCTTATCAAAGAGACGTTTCAACTTGGAGCGTCTCTTTGTTTTTAACAACAGAGTTAACGTATGAAGTATAAAATAAAGATGGAGATATGCGAGTTAGAGAAAAAAAACTTTCACTTGTTTGTATCACTAAAAATAGGAAATGAAAGTGCTCGCCTGTTGGTTGATACAGGTGCCAGTAAAACAGTTTTTGATAGCGATCGTGTGTTGAAATTTGTCAACGAAAGAAAGATTAAAACCAACGATAGTAAGTCTGTTGGCCTTGGTGTAGCCGATATGGAAACCAAAGTGGTTAAACTTAAAGATATTACCTTAGGTAAAATGCACTTAAATAAATTAGAGGTAGCTGTTTTACCTATTGGGCATGTTAATCAAACCTACCAACAAATAAACTTACCACCTATTGATGGTGTTTTGGGTAGCGATTTCTTGATGAAGTACAAGGCCGTGATATACTATCCTGAGGCCATGATAAATCTCAATACAA
>CAZRVA010000023.1:0-31271 GCA_964603255.1 uncultured Chitinophaga sp. | reverse complement strand
TTGTTTGCATACATCACGTAAATACAATTTAATATCCACCAAAACCTGGTCGTTGCGTGAGCGGCCGGTATGAATTTTTTTACCAACCTCACCTAATTTTTCGGTCAACATAAACTCAATTTGCGAGTGCACATCTTCTACATCATCACGCAAAACAAATTCACCTTTATTTATTTGTGTTAAAATAAGTTGTAACTCTTGTTCAATTAACTGCCACTCAGTAGCTGTTAACAAGCCGATATGATGCAGTTGTTTGGCATGTGCCAACGAACCTTGCACATCATAAGGTGCCAATATCAAATCAAATTCTTTATCCCTGCCAACCGTAAAGGTTTCAATTTTTTGAGCAGTGTTGGTGCTATCTTTTTGCCAAAGTTTCATGTCAATAATTTACTTAGTAATTGATGATAAATAATCAGTCCTTCTTTTATTTCATGCAGGTAAATAAACTCATCAGCCTGATGCGAACGAGCAGAATTTCCTGGTCCGATTTTAACCGATGGATAAGGAATTAAGGCTTGATCGGAAGTGGTAGGCGAACCATAAAGATTCCTTCCTAACTGTTGAGCCGCCTGCACAACATGGTGTTTCATGTCAATTCCAGAAGGCTTAATTCTGGTTGAACGTGGTGTAACTTTACAACTTACGTGTTGTTGTATAATGTCTAAAATTTCTTGATGTGAATACGCATCCGTGCAACGTACATCAACCGTAAAAGTACACTCGGCCGGTATAACATTGTGTTGAGCACCGGCTTGTATCATGGTTACATTCATTTTTACTTCACCCAAAGTTTTTGACACTTTAGGGAAACGATAATTTTTAAACCAT
The DNA here is from genome assembly GCA_964603255.1 of uncultured Chitinophaga sp. Taxonomy (GTDB): domain Bacteria; phylum Bacteroidota; class Bacteroidia; order UKL13-3; family UKL13-3; genus UBA6183. Next base: position 30,440 of record CAZRVA010000023.1, on the reverse strand, counting down.
TCTATATCAGCTAAAGCATTGTAAATGGCATTTTCTCCTTCATCTCTTGCGGCATGTCCTGCTATACCCTCACTCACACAATCAAGCACCAGCAGCCCTTTTTCTGCAATGGCAAGGTGCATTTCTGTTGGTTCGCCCACAATAGCTAAATCTAATTTGGGTAACAACGGAATGATACTTTCTATGCCATGTTTTCCCGAAATTTCTTCCTCGGCTGTTGCAGCAAAAATTAAATTGTGTGTTAGGTTTTTTGTTAAGTAAAACTGTTTAAATGTATGATACAGACACATCAACGCACCACCCGCATCCGTACTTCCTAAACCAAATAGTTTCTCGTTAGCAATAGTAGCATCAAATGGATTTCGTGTATAGCATTTGTTTGGCTTCACGGTATCCAAATGCGAGTTGAGTAAAATGGTTGGTTTGCATTCGTCAAAATACTTGTTGTAAGCCCACACATTATTACCTGCACGTTGATAAACAATGTTATCTTCCTTCATCCAATTTTCAAAACAAGTTGCGGCATCATACTCGTCTTTGCTATAAGAAGGTATGCTGATTAATTGTTGCAATCGTTGTACAGATAGGTTAAAGTTAACCAACAACCAAGCGGGTTCCTGCTGCATTATCTTTACTGTTTAAATCTGCTGCATGCATAATGTATACTTCACCAACACCATTTTCTAAAGCTTTAAAAGCATTATCAACTTTAGGTAACATACCTTTAGTAATAATTCCCGATGCTTTTAGTGTTTGATAAGTAATGTCGTTTAACGTTGGTAATACCGATGCTTCATTATCAGGGTTACTCAACACGCCTTTCTTCTCAAAACATAAATACAGTTTGGTATGATAAAGGTTGCTCATGGCAATGGCTAAAGTGGCAGCAATGGTATCGGCATTGGTATTTAATAATTGTCCTTTTCCATCATGTGTAATAGAACATACAACAGGAAGCATGTTGTTTTTTAAAAACACCTCTAAACTTTTTATGCCAATATTGTTTGCGTCCAAATCGCCTGCAAAACCATAGTCGATAGGAATTGAACTACGTTTTGTTGCAGGTATAATATTGGCATCAGCACCGCTTAAACCAATGGCGTTTTTGCCATGAGCTTGCAGTTGCGCCACTAATTTTTTATTAATCAACCCGGCATAAACCATGGTTACAATTTCTAAAGTAGCAGCATCAGTTACTCGTCTGCCTTCAATTAAATTAGTTTCCATTAGTAAGGTTTCGCAGAGATTTGTTGCTAATTTACCGCCACCATGAACTAAAATAATGGGCTCTTTAAACGAACTTAATTTTTTAATAAGTTGTGTTACGGCTTTTTCATCATCAATAATGTTGCCACCAATTTTTACAATGTGTAAGGTTGATTTATCCATGTTGTTCCAATATGTTTTTTAAAATAGTTTGTGCAGCAAATACCCTGTTGTTGGCTTGCTGCAATACCAGCGAATTTGGTCCATCCAAAAGTGAATCAATCAATTCTACATTTCTGCGAACCGGTAAACAATGCATAATTTTAGCCTCATTGCTTGCGCTTAATTTATCTTCAGTTAACAACCAATCATCACCATTTAAGTAAGGTTTACCATAGTTTTCGTAACTCGACCAATTTTTTACATAAACAAAATCTGCACCTGCAAGTGCTTCTTGTTGGTTGTGGGTGATGTAAGCATCATTAGTAAATGATGTATTTAATTCCAATCCTTTTGGATGTGTGATTACAAATTCAACATCTGCCTTACACATCCATTCGCTAAAAGAATTTGGAACGGCCTGAGGCAAAGCTTTAATATGAGGCGCCCACGTTAATACTACTTTAGGCTTGGTGGACTTATTCCAATTTTCAGTAATGGTAATGATATCGGCAAAACTTTGCAGTGGGTGACGTGTAGCTGATTCTAAACTCACTACGGGAACTTTTGCGTATTGAATAAACTTGTTTAATAAAGTTTCGTTGTCATCTTCCGCTTTGTTGGTTAATGATGGGAAACACCTGATGCCAATCACATCACAGTATTGTCCCATAACTGCAGCAGCATCTTTAATGTGCTCTACAGTTGTTCCGTTCATTACAGCTCCATCACCAAATTCAAGCGCCCAACCTTCTTTATCCATGTTCATTACCATTACATTCATGCCTAAGTTTAAGGCCGCTTTTTGTGTGCTTAAACGGGTACGTAAACTTGGGTTTAAAAAAACTAATCCAATGGTTTTGTGCTTGCCAAGTGTATGGTACGCATAAGTATTTTGTTTCAATTCAATGGCTTGTTGTATCAGTTTGTTGATGTCGGTAACATCATCTATACCGGTAAAGTTTCTCATGATTTACAAGTTGTTTAATATGGTTGTTATGGCTTGAATAAATTCATCAGCATCGTTTTTACTCAGGTTTAATGCAGGTAAAATGCGTAAGGTGTTTGGGTTTGATGAAGTACCTGTAAAAATCTTGTACTCTTTTAAAAGCTGTGCTCTGATAGGTGCGCATGGTTGGTTGAGTTCAATTCCAATCATTAAACCCATTCCACGAATTTCATTTACATGCGGTAAGTTTTTTACTTGTTGTATGATGTATTCGCCCATAAATTTCGCATGACCAACTAGTTGTTCTTTAGCTATTACATCCAGCACAGCAATACCTGCAGCACATGCCAAATAACTTCCTCCAAATGTTGTTCCTAACATACCATGCTTGGCTTCAAACCTGGGCGAAATCAATACACCTGCAACCGGAAATCCATTTCCCATTCCTTTGGCTATGGTTATTAAATCGGGTTTTATATTGGCATGTTGATGCGCAAAAAAGTATCCCGATCGGCCATAACCCGATTGTACTTCATCTAAAATCATGATGGCTCCTGTTTCATCACAAAGCTTGCGCATAAGCTGTAAAAATGAAGCATTGGCCACATGTACACCACCAACACCTTGTATTCCCTCAACAATTACCGCACACACTTCATTGTTTAAATGTTGTTGCAGTGCGGCTTCATCATTTAATGGAAGAAAAATAATGTGTTCATTCTCATTAACAGGCGCAACAATTTTAGCATCATTGGTTGCAGCAACAGCAAGCGAAGTTCTACCATGAAATGATGCAGTAAATGCGATAATCTTTTTTCGTTTGTTATGGAATGACGCCAGTTTAAGAGCGTTTTCGTTGGCCTCTGCACCTGAATTACATAAAAATAATTCGTAGTTATTATAGCCTGAAAGCGCACCTAATTTTTCCGCCAATTCGTTTTGCTGCGGTATTTTAACCGAGTTAGAATAAAAGCCAATTTGGTTTAACTGTTGCGATAACAATTGTACATAATGTGGGTGCGAATGACCAATAGAAATTACGGCATGTCCTCCGTATAAATCTAAATAACGATTGCCTTCTTGGTCCCATACGTAAGAGCCTTCAGCTTTTGTAGGCTCAATATCAAATAGCGGATATACGTCAAATGTTTTCATCTAAAATGCGTTTGCTTTAAGTGTTAAACCGGTATGTTGTGGTAATCCAAAACGTATGTTCATGTTCTGTACTGCTTGTCCTGATGCGCCTTTAAGTAAATTGTCTATAGCCGCATGTATTACTAGTTTGTTATTAACTTGCTCTAAGTGTAACAAACATTTATTGGTGTTTATCACTTGTTTTAAGTCAATCATGTTTTCGCTCACGTACGTAAATGCAGCACCGTGGTAATAGGTTTGGTAATATTTCAATACTTCATCAAATGATTGATTGATGGTAGTAGTAGCACTGATGTAAATACCTCTTGCAAAATCGCCACGCCATGGTACAAAATTTATTTCGGGTTGATGCGTATTAAGCGAGGTTAAAGTTTCTGTAATTTCACTTATGTGTTGGTGTGTTAAAGTTTTGTAGGCTTGAATGTTATTACTGCGCCAACTAAAATGTGAAGTATTCGACAAACTTTGTCCTGCTCCAGTTGAGCCTGTTATGCCTGTAACATAAACATCATTAAGTAACTGCTGTTTTGCCAATGGTAACAATGCCAATTGAATAGCCGTAGCAAAACAACCTGGGTTTGCAATGCGGTTTGATGATTGAATCAACGATTGATTGATTTCGGGCAAACCATAAACAAATGTTTGCTCTTCAAAAACAGCATCAGCTTTTAACCTGAAATCGTTGGATAAATCTATTATCACCAATTGGTTAGGCAACTTGTTTTGCAATAAAAACTTTTTAGCCTCGCCATGTGCGTTGCATAAAAACAGTACATCAATATCAGTTTGAAATGATTCACTGAATCTCATGTCTGTATCGCCCGTTAAATCGTGGTGAATAGACGAAATCAAGGCTCCCGCATTGCTTTTACTTTGGGCAAAATCAATAATTACATTGGGGTGATTCAACAACAAACGTATCAGTTCTCCTCCGGTGTAACCAGCAGCACCAATAATTCCTGCTTTAATTTTCATGTGCTTTGGTTTCGTTTATTTGGTGGAAAATTGAAGTTTGATTAGCGAAAATTTTACTGAAACCACGCACGTCATTTCCTGTCCAAGCATTATTCATTTCGCCATAACTGCCAAACTTGTTGCTCATCAAATCATGTGCAGATTCAATACCATTTATCACAAAACGGTAGGGGTGAAGAGTGATAAAAACATCACCGGTAACGTGTTGCTGACTGTTGCTTAAGTATGCTTCAATATCGCGCATCACGGGGTCAAGTATTTGCCCTTCATGCAGCCAATTTCCATAAAATTGAGCAAGCGTATCTTTCCATTGCATTTGCCATTTGGTAAGCACATGTTTCTCTAATTGATGATGTGCTTTGATAATAAGCATAGGTGCTGCAGCTTCAAATCCCACACGACCTTTGATACCAATGATGGTATCGCCCACGTGTATATCTCTGCCAACACCAAATGGTGCAGCCAATTGCTGCAAGTGTTGAATGGCTTTAACCGGATGTTCAAATTGCTCATCGTTTATACCTGTTAACTCGCCTCTGGTAAAGGTAAGTTTAATGTCTTCGGGAGTTGATTTAGTTACCGGAGTTGGCCATGCATTTTCGGGTAACATTCCATTAGATGTTAATGTTTCTTTACCACCAACGCTTGTGCCCCAAAGTCCTTTATTTACGGAGTATGCAGCCTTCTCAAAGTTCATCTCAACTCCATTGTTTTTTAGGTACGTAATTTCATCCTCGCGACTTAATTTTAAATCGCGTATAGGTGTTATAATTTCAAGCTGTGGTGTTAAAATTTGAAATACCATATCAAACCGAACTTGGTCGTTACCCGCACCAGTACTGCCATGCGCAACTGCGCTTGCTCCAATTTTTTGTGCGTGTTCGGCAATGTGTAATGCCTGACTCAGCCGCTCGGCACTTACACTAAGTGGATAGGTATTGTTTTTTAAAACGTTGCCAAAAACCAAGTACTTAATTATGCGTTCGTAGTACGATTTTGTAGCATCAATATTGGTGTGTGAAGTAACACCTAATTTATGTGCATGTTGTGTGATGTGTTGTAGTTCATCATCTGTAAATCCTCCCGTATTTACAAGCACACTATGTACCTCGTAGCCTTTTTCTTTACTCAAATAAATGGCGCAGAATGTAGTATCCAAACCTCCACTAAACCCCAAAACAATTTTCTTTTTCATGTAATTGACTAAATAAAAAATGAAACAATACTTTTAATCGTAATTTCTTTACGCTTAAAAAACTTAGTAAACAGATGTTGTTTTAGGCGCAACAACCTTTCAAAACCTTTAACATTCTCTTCAAAGTACGCTTTGGTTTCTTCCGGTTTGTAATGATCTTTAGGGTCGTAAAGCATGGCTGTACACATGCAGTTTTTACGCTCTTTGCTCATTAAAATCTCGTAGTTCACACAACTTTTACAGCCTGCCCAAAAGGCATCATCGGTTGTAAGTTCGCTGTAGGTTACGGGTTCATAACCCAACTCGCTGTTAATTTTCATAACAGCTAACCCAGTTGTTAATCCAAAAATTTTGGCCTGAGGGTATTTGTTTCTTGATAAAGAAAAAATTTCTTGTTTAATCCGTTTAGCTAAACCGTATTTGCGATAATCAGGATGTACAATTAATCCTGAATTGGCCACGTATTCGCCATGTCCCCAAGTTTCTATGTAACAGAAACCCGCCCATTTACCATCTGTGGTTAAAGCAATCACTGCTTTACCTTCGTTCATTTTTTGTACGATGTATTCCGGACTTCTTTTGGCTATACCCGTACCACGAGCCTGAGCCGAAGAAGCCATTTCATCGCATATTTGCTGTGCATAGGGTGCATGACTGCTAGCAGCCACCACCACTATAAAAGTTTGGTGCATATGCAAAATGCTTAAACCAACCTAACCAAACAGTTAAGCTGAAGTTAAAGAAATAAGAAATTTAAATGCTATTGTTTTCCGCTACGTAAGCAGAAAGAAAAATGTGTACGACTTAGCGTCTGGTAACGTACGGTCTTCGGATGTGAACAAAAACTAGCTCTTGGGGAGTAGAAAACAAGGACATCAATGCCGGAATGAAAGTGGCTGCGATGTTCGATAGTAAAGACTTGTTTTTTTTCATTTTAGTAATAGGTGCTGTTGTGTGCGTTTTGTTTGTTATGACATAAATAAAATTGAGGTGCAAATGTTTCGAATTAATTTTTAGATATGCAACAATAAATTTATAAAGTCAATGTTTATGAGGCATGAAATTTATTTAGTTGTTTTATTTGTATTCATTTAAGTTGGTTTTGGGTTGATGTTACCTTTTTCTATTGGATGTTTTGGATAAGCTTATTGACTAATACAATTTGTCCTAGATGATAATAACTATGTTCAATCACACCTTCAATATTGCGTAGCACAGTCCCATATTTTTCATCAATAAATGGTTGGTCAAACATTTCATCATCCATTTGTTTAACCGTATCGACAAAACGTTGTGCGTTGTTCAAAAAAACATCTACCAACATGTTCCAATCTAATTGAGAGTTGATTAGTGGAGTGTTAAAACTGTATTTGTCACTTATTACCAATCTTCCTGTTTTAAACGCACTTATAAGGCCTGATAAATAATAGTTAATATGGTAGGTAAGGGCTGCAATGGTATTTAAGTCATGTACTTGCAGCGTAGCTTGTTGCCAATTTATAGTTGTAATTTGGGCTTTATAATTGGTTTTAGCAATCCATGTACCATCTAATAATACTTCTTGTAATCGTTTAGAAATAAATTGGTTTCTATTTGTCATTTTGCTTATTATGAATGTATCGTTAATATTCAATATATAACTATATCTTATCTGTTACTAAGGTAAGTTCTATTCTCAATATATTCTCTACATTCGTAATACAATTTTTAAATGTTAATCACATGACATATCCATATCAAATAAAAAGCCTTGAACAGTATAACGAGGTGTATAAAAATAGCATTGAAAATCCCGAAGCATTTTGGGCTGGAGTGGCCGAAAATTTTGTGTGGCACAAGAAGTGGGATAAAGTACTTGATTGGAATTTTACCGAACCTAAAGTAGAATGGTTTAAAGGTGGAAAGTTAAATATTACCGAAAACTGCATCGATCGTCATTTGGCAACAAGAGGCGAGGAGCCTGCTATTATATGGGAACCAAACAACCCTGAAGAACGCACACGTATCGTTACTTATAACAGGTTACACAAACGTGTTTGTCAGGTTGCACAAATGTTAACCAACCTTGGTGTTAAAAAAGGAGATCGTGTTTGTATATACATGGGCATGGTTCCTGAGTTGGCTTATGCCGTTTTAGGTTGCGCAAGAATTGGTGCAGTACATTCAGTTATTTTTGGTGGTTTCTCTGCACAAAGTATTGCCGATCGTTTAGAGGATGCTAAAGCAGAATACATTATTACTTGCGATGGTGCATATCGTGGCAATAAAGATATTCCACTAAAAAGTGTAATTGATGATGCGTTGATTGGAAACAAAGTGGTGAAGAAAGTAATTGTTTACACACGCACACGCACTCCGGTTTCTATGTTAAAAGGTCGCGATTTATGGTGGGAAGATGAGATGGAACATGCCGAACATCAAGTAGAAAAAAATGGTGTGGTTTCATTCCCTGCGGTATCAATGGATGCCGAAGATCCATTGTTTATTTTATACACATCCGGTTCAACAGGTAAACCCAAAGGTGTGGTACATTCTGTGGCTGGTTATATGGTTTGGACCAACTACACTTTTGTAAATGTTTTCCAGTATCAACCCGGACAAATACACTTTTGTACAGCAGATATTGGTTGGATTACCGGTCACAGTTACATTGTTTACGGGCCACTTGGTGCAGGTGGAACATCATTAATGTTTGAAGGTGTGCCTACATGGCCTGATGCCGGACGTTTTTGGGATATTGTTGATAAATACAAAGTAGATATTTTGTACACTGCACCAACTGCCATTAGAAGTTTAATGGGCTTTGGTTTAGATTATGTAAAAGATAAAGATTTAAGTTCGTTAAAAGTATTGGGTTCGGTTGGTGAGCCTATTAATGAAGAGGCTTGGCAATGGTTTAATAAACACATTGGTAAAGAACGTTGCCCAATTGTAGATACTTGGTGGCAAACAGAAACCGGTGGTATTATGATTTCTAACTTAGCAGGAGTTACACCACAAAAGCCTGCTCACGCTACATTGCCCTTACCTGGTGTATTACCTGTTTTGGTTGATGAAAACGGAAACGAAGTAGAAGGTAATGGTGTAAGCGGCAATTTATGCATTAAACAACCTTGGCCGGGTATGATACGCACCACTTATGGTGATCATGAGCGTTGCCGTACGAATTACTTTGCAACATACGCCAATATGTATTTTACAGGCGATGGAAGTTTGCGTGATGCAGAGGGTAATTATCGCATAACCGGTAGGGTTGACGATGTATTAAATGTTAGTGGCCATAGAATTGGCACTGCAGAAGTGGAAAATGCTATTAATATGCATAGTGGAGTTGTTGAAAGTGCAGTTGTCGGTTATCCTCATGATATAAAAGGTCAAGGTATTTATGCTTATGTCATCTACGAGGGCTCTCACCACGAGGAAAATTTAACCCGTCAGGATATTTTACAAACCGTATCTCGCATTATTGGACCAATTGCCAAACCTGACAAGATACAGTTTGTAACCGGTTTGCCTAAAACCCGAAGCGGTAAAATTATGCGTAGAATATTGCGCAAAATAGCTGAGGGCGAAACTGAAAATCTTGGAGATACATCTACTTTGTTAGACCCGGGTGTGGTGGATGAAATAAAGGATGGGGCAACTAAATTGTTATAAGGTAAAATTCAAATTTGATTAAGTTTTGATGAAAAGATTCGGTGTTCAATGCATCGGATCTTTTTGTTTTTTATTCCCGCTGATTTGGTCACAATAATTCAATCATGTAAATCAACCACAAAATTGTGCAATTTTGATGTGTAAAAGTAAGCCTACTTTTGCACAATAAATTATTGGTTGAACAATGAAAACACAAGCATATACAAAGAAAACATTTCCTGTTTTGGGAATGAGTTGCGCAGCATGCGCTGTAAGTGTAGAGAGTATGCTTAAAAATACAGATGGTGTTAAAGACGCTGCCGTTAATTATGCCAATCAAACTGCATGGGCAGAGGTTCCCGAGAAGTTCGATTTGTCTGTTTTGAAATCTGCGTTACAGTCTGTTGGATACGATATGATTATTGATGAGGAAGACCCTCAGGCTATTCAACAAGAAGCACAACAAAAGTATTATGTAGCGCTTAAACAACGAACCATCATTTCTGCACTTCTTTCTTTACCGGTGGTGGTTATAGGAATGTTTTTTATGGATATGCCATATGGTAATTGGATATCTATGATACTAACTGCACCTGTGGTATTTTGGTATGGAAGAAGCTTTTTTGTTCATGCCTATAAGCAAGCCAAATATGGAAAAGCAAACATGGATACATTGGTTGCATTAAGTACGGGCATTGCATTTGTTTTTAGTTTATTCAATACTATTTATCCAGAGTTTTGGCACAACAAAGGATTGCATGCACATGTTTATTACGAAGCGGCATCGGTGGTTATTACTTTTATCTCGTTAGGTAAGTTGCTCGAAGAACGCGCCAAATCAAATACATCATCGGCTTTAAAAAAACTAATGGGACTTCAACCTAAAACAGTTGTTGCATTAATTAATGGCAGCGAGCAAGAGATTGCAATAGCACAGGTGCAAGTTGGTTATACCATACGAGTAAAGCCCGGAGATAAAATTCCGGTTGATGGTAAAGTAAGTTCAGGTACATCGTTTGTTGATGAGAGTATGATTAGTGGTGAACCCATTGCTGTTGAGAAAAAAGAAGGTGATCGTGTATTTGCTGGAACGATTAATCAGAAAGGAAGTTTTTTATTTATTGCAGAAAAAGTGGGTGGTGATACCATACTCGCTCAAATCATAAAAATGGTGCAAGAGGCACAAGGCTCTAAAGCACCCGTTCAAAAATTGGTTGATAAAATTGCCGGAGTATTTGTGCCAACTGTGATGGGTATTGCAATTTTAACATTTATGGTTTGGATGATTTTCGGTGGTGATGATGCATTTACACATGCATTGTTAACTTCTGTTACCGTGCTGGTAATTGCTTGTCCATGTGCGCTTGGATTGGCAACCCCAACTGCTATTATGGTTGGTGTAGGTAAAGGTGCAGAAAACAATATGTTGATTAAAGATGCGGAGAGTTTAGAGTTAGCCCATCGTGTTAATGCTGTTGTTTTAGATAAAACCGGAACCATAACAGAAGGTAAACCTGTTGTAATGAATGTTTTTAATAGCAGTGATTTAACTGATCAGCAAAAGCAAGTTTTACTTAGTATCGAATCACAATCAGAGCACCCTTTGGCTGAGGCAGTGGTAAATTATTTGAATAAAGAAGTATCCAATAAAATTACGCTACAACAATTTGAAAGTATTACAGGAAGAGGTTTAAGAGCAAGTGTTGATGCAGTTACTTATTTCGTAGGTAACAAATACCTGTTGTTGGATATGGGCATTGAAATTGATGAAGCACAACATCAACAAGCTTTGTTATGGCAAGCCCAAGCTCAAACCGTTATTTATTTTGCATCAAGCCAAAAAGTATTGATGATGTTGGCAATTGCTGATAAAATTAAAGACACATCTGTAAATGCAATCAAACTTATGCAGCAAAGAGGTATTGAGGTGCATATGCTTACAGGCGACAACAAACAAACTGCTGAAGTGGTGGCCAAACAAGTAGGCATCAACCATTTTAAAGCAGAGGTTTTACCTGCCGATAAAGCAGCTTTTATTAAACAATTACAAGCAACCGGTAAAACTGTTGCTATGGTTGGCGATGGTATAAATGATAGTCAGGCATTGGCTCAGGCAGATGTGAGTATAGCCATGGGAAAAGGTTCTGATATTGCAATGGATGTTGCAAAAATTACGTTAATAACATCCGATTTGCAATCGGTACCTAAAGCATTAATGTTATCAAACAAAACGGTAAAAGGCATTAGGCAAAATTTATTTTGGGCATTTATTTATAACGTAATTGGTATACCATTGGCAGCTGGAATATTGTATCCAATTAATGGTTTTTTATTAGATCCTATGATTGCAGGAGCGGCAATGGCAATGAGTTCGGTATCTGTAGTAAGTAACAGCCTGCGTTTAAAGTTTGTTAAATTGTAAGATTAACGCATGTTGTTAGGGTAGCATTTTACATTTAGATAGGTTTCGATTAAAACAAAATGAGGCTGCCATTATTTGGCAGCCTCATTTTGTATTGTTCAAATTATTGCTTGATAATTCTTTGGTAACTTACACTTTCATCGTTTAGTGTAATTGCTAATAAGTAAGTTCCATTAGGTAATGATGATATGTTTAGTTTTGCATCACTTCCAGTAGCAGTTGGTGCATCTAACACCAATTGTCCTTGTAAGTTATATACCTGAATTTTACTGATGTTTTGTAAGGCTGTTATATTTATAAATTCATTGCTTGGAATTGGGAATATATTAATGCCTGTTTTGTCATTATTACTCAATCCGGCTAAAATATTTACAGCTACAGCCAAGTTACTGTAAGAGGAGTATTGGTTGTTTTTCTTTGCCTTTAATCGGTAGTAATAAATTCCTTTTACGGGTAAATTATCAATGTAGGTATTCACATTTTCCAAAACACTGTCAATAGGCATAAAACCATCATTTGCTTGTGCAGAACGCTCAATGATGTAACCATTTTCTCCATCATTGTTGTCAATCCAATTTAGTTTAAACTCATAGGTGCTCTGTTGTTCTGTAAACAAACCTTCTGGTGCAGTTAAGTACATTTTGGTAGTTGCAGTTATTTGGTTTGAGTACCCAGAATGTCCATATTGGTTTTTAGCTTTAACACGGTATGTATATGGTGTATTTTCAGTTAACATTACATGAGTGTATTCATTAATGTTCGCCAATACACTATCAATAATTTGGAATGTACCGTTGCTTAAAACTTCCACATAAAACATATCTTCATTGTTAGATAAATCTTTCCATGATATTTTAACACTGTTATGTGTTGTTAATTTGGCTATTAGATCAGTTGGCGCATCGGGAGCAGTTGTAGGTGCAGGTAATGTTGTAGCTCCTGCATCACCCGAATATCCTGAAACTTCGGCATTAACAATAAATGCTTTTATATGGTAGATATAGGTTGTGCTGTACAATAAATTGCTATCGATGTATGAAGTAAGATTACCATTTACACTGTCTATAATCTCAAATGGTTCGGTTCCTTTCTTTCTCTCGATAATGTATTTATTTGGATTGGTAGTGGGTGCATCCCAGTTTAGTGCTATTTTGTAATGGTTGATGGCATTGGCTGTAAGTCCTGTAGGAGAAGGTGGAGCTACATTAAGCACTTGTACACTTGTTACATTACTAAATGCCGAGTTGCCTGCTGCATTCTTGGCTAGTACCCTGTAATCATAAGCATTGCCAGATACAACCGAACCGTCAATATAAGAGTTAATGCCTGCTGCTACTTGATCAATAACAGTATAGTTATTAGCGTTTCGTAACGACCTATATATTTCAAACGCAATTTCATTATATGCATTGTCTGTCCATAACAAACGTACGTGTGCCGAGCTTACTTCAGTGGCTTGTAGTGCAGTAGGTGCAGTAGGTGCGCTTACTTGTGTAACACCCATTGTCGAATTACTGTAGCTTGAATGTCCTCCAATATTCCAAGCCCTGATTCTGAAATAATAGTAAGTACTTGAGTTTAATTGTGTGGCCAAGTAGGTTGTTGTATTACTAGGAACACTATCTACTAAAACAAATGAAGAGGTTGGATGTAATGATTTTTCAATATAAAAATAGGTTTCATTACTTGAATTATCATTCCAGTTTAAACGAATGGATTGCTCGGTAACAGTATTCGCCACAAGGTTTGTTGGTGTGGTAGGAATATTAGGTAAAGTAATTGTATCTACCACATTGCTGTAGGTAGAATAGCCGTAGCTGTCTTTTGCACGAATACGGAAATAATAACGGGTATTCGGATTAAGCCCGGTAATGGTGCGCGAAGTTACATTACCCGAAGAGGTACTGTCGTATCTTGTAAATGGTATCATTAGTGAAGTTGTGCGTTCTATAACAAATGCAATTTCACCAGAGCTGTTGTCTTGCCATGATAAACCAACACTTGATGATGAACGAGATGTGATGATTAAGTTATTTGGAGCAATTGGTGCCGGATAAGTGGTTGCACTATCAATGTTAGTGTACAACGAATAACCACCACTATTTTTAGCCCTAACCCTAAACCAATATTTGGTATTGGCTGTTAATAGGTTGGCTGTATAATTATTGATATTGCTACTTACACTATCAATTGCTGTAAAAGAGCCCGCAACATCATCTTTACGTTCAATAATAAAATGTGTTTCGTTATCAGAACTATCTGCCCATGTTAAATTTATACGATATTGATTTGATGCAGTAGCAACCAATCTAACGGGTGATTTTGGAAGAGTATCACTGGTTCTTCCTGAGAATGATGGCGTATAATTCGAATATCCACCAAAGTCGATACAACGTAACCTGAACCAATAGGTCGTATTTTTATTTAAAGCATTTACGGTATAAAAAGTATCAGTAGGCATTACACTATCAATTAAGCTAAAACAACAGCTTGATGATGTGCTTCTTTCTATGTAATATTTTGTTGCTGTGGTATTGTTGGTAGTCCAATGTAATCTTATTTGGCTGGTTGAGGTACCTAATGCAATTGTATTTGTTGGTGGTTGAGGTCTGTTTATTGTTGCACCGGTAAATGCTGATGATTGAGCTGATTTGCCAAACTCATTTGTTGCCTCTAATTTATAATAATATGTTGTACCCGGAGTTCCACCAACATTATGTATATATGTAGTATCGTTTTGCGAAACATTGGTTAAATGATAATATGTTTCTGTTGCACTAGTTGCATAATATACGCGATAACCATTGCTGTTGTTTACTCTATTCCACGATAGTTTTACGGTAGATTGTGTTAAGCCCGTTGCATTACCTGTTGGTGTATTCGGACTGCTTAAACTTGTTAACGGTCTTCTCCAAACCCCTTGTGCGTAATTTACGCCATAAATGTAATTGTTTGAAACATGAAGCCCAATTAGTTGGCCATTGTAAGGGGGATTAATTCCTGTACTAAAGCCATAATTATAGGTAGCAAAAGTATCAGTGGTTATATATTGCCCCGAGAAATAATTATTGTTATGACTTACAATTTTTCTTGGGAAATAAGCATTCGACCTAAACGACCATGTTTGACCATTGTTGTATGAAATGAAAATTTTATCAGTACCGGAATCATTCGATCTGGTAATTAAATAGGCACTTGTTCCTGTAATTAATTGGCAAGTAGTATCGTATGTTCCGGATCCGGAATTGTAATTTGATGGAAGGCCTGTGTTTGATGTTACCCACGTAGTTCCATTGGTTGATTTGAGCATACCTTTTTTAGATGTAGCCAACCATAAAGAACCGTTAATTAAACTCAATTGGTAAACAGAGCCAAGATTTGCATCAATACTATTTGTAATGTTTGTTAATGTTTTTCCGGTATCTACAGAAGAGAAAATGGCATTACCTCCAACAAAATAGTATTTGTTGTTAAAATACACACCCGACTCCAAATAGGAAGCCACTGAAGATATAGTTGACCATGTTTTTCCGGTATCAGCCGACATCATGTTGTTGGAATAGCTTGACCAAAACATTGTTCCATTTGAGGTAGAAAAGAATCCATATAAATAATTTGAACCAGCATTGGGTATAACACTTGTTTGCCATGTGCTTCCGTGGTTTGTTGAAGAGTGAATCACTCCATTTTGTTCACACACAAATAATTTGTTGCCAACTGAGGTGATGTGCTCTGATAGGTTAGGCGCAGTTGTTTTTCCGGTAACAAGTGTCCAATTCACCCCGTTGTTTCTGCTGAAATAAAGTCCGTTAAGCGAGCCCATGTAAAGCGTATCTCCACTGGCAAAAAAAGATTGTCCGTAGTTTCCTTTTATGTCGTATGAATGAGGTTCCCATTTCATTTGGGTATTGTTAAATTTGTATAAGGTATCGTTTGCAAAAGCAGATCCAAGTACCATTCCTTTATAAACAACAATGTTTTTAACACCACGTTTAGTTCCTATTACGATTCCATTTTCTGTTCTGGTCCATGTTTTGGCACTATCAGCACTGGTGTATATATAACCATAATTATTAATGGCAAACAAATTGGTTCCATTTGACCAAATGTTGTTGATGAAATTTGTTCCTGTAATACCGGTATTTCTTGCTGTCCAAATATTTCCGGTGTCTGATGAAAAAAACACACCTTGTGATGTTGCAGCAAATAAGGCTGAACCAATTCGAGTAAAGCCACTTACTTGTCCATTGTACATTCTCAGCGGATTACCTAAACCTGTTCGTGCCACCCATGTTTTGCCTGAATCGGCCGACATCATCACACTTGTTTCGGCAGTAGAGTAAGTTCTGCCGCCCCAAAAAAGTAGGTTTCCATAGCTGTAAAAGCATTGGGTGTACGCACTTAGGTATGATGTAGTGTTTAATCTCGCATAAGTGCTGCTCCAGGTCTCACCTCCATCTGTGCTGTAATGATATTGTCCTGAGCCATTGTTTCCGGGCATATATATTACACCATGTTGCTCTACCATACCACTGATGTTGTTGCTGTTGCTAATTGCAAAAGTGTTAAAGGTCCATGAGTTACCGTTGTTTTTTGATAAGTGAATTGAACCTCCTGTTGAACTCACTAAAAGTTTGTTGTTGGATTTAAAAATAAATTCAATCGTCCCGCCTTGTGGACCATTGGTTGGTTCCCATTGGGCAAAAACGCGCAATTGAAGAGCCAAAAAGAGTAAGATAAAAAGTGTTGATTTTGTTTTCATTTCTAGAATAAATCTTGTTGTAATAAGAATGGACTCCTTATTATGGGCAAACCCCTACATGTATTTTTAATAAGTTTTTAAGGGGTTGAGAAGCAGATGCTTTTTTTGAAATTTAATTGACGAACTCCTAATAAATTTTCCTTCAAGTAAACTAGGGGCATTCAAATTTTGGGTTGTCTATTTAATTCATAAGTGTGTACAACGTAACCCTAAATTGGGTTGTCAAAAAAAATAGTAACAATAAAAAATAACAAAATGAAACAAGTAATAAAATGGAGTTTACTTATAGGTTTAATGCAATTTTGTAACATAACATTTGCCCAATTGCCTCCTTCTTTTTGGAGAGAGGTATCAAGTTTTCCAACAAATTCGTCTCCGGAAGGAAATTCATGGCTCATGATTCATCCTACAACTCAAGAAATATACGTAGTTACTTTAAAAGAGGGTATTTTTAAATCAGCTAACAAAGGCATTTCTTGGCAACAGGTGTTTGATTTAAAAGATACCGCCATCAACAAAATAATTGTAGGGCCACAAAATTATATTTATGCTATTGCCGGTCATTATGTATTCAGGTCGATTAACAATGGAGCAAGTTGGACAAGGCATGATGTAGGTTCCAATTATCAAATTACAGATATAGAACGAGTGGGTAACAGGTTAGTTGTTTCAACCGCAACTATAGTTACTTTATTAAACGATAGAGTTGAGTTTGTTGGAGATGGAGTTTATGTTTCTGATGATGATGGCATTACCTGGACTCAGAAAAATATGGGTATTACTTATCGTAAAGCCATCACAAACCTTGCAGTAAATAGTTATGATGTGGTGTTTGCATCAATGGCTAGTTTAGATGGGCTTGGAGGCGGACTTTATTACAGCACAGATGCAGCCTCTACATGGAATAGGGTGCAACAATTAAGTTACATTATACCTTCTGATACAGTTGATTTAACCAGTATTCATCATATACATTGTTTGGAGGTTGATGAACAGGATACATTACATCTTTCGTTTGAGGGTGTTTCAGTAAATGTTTCTGCCGCAGGCAACATCAAAATAAATATAAACGATTTGTTTTGGAATTTGCCTTGGCATACAGAACGTGTAAGAGTGGCTGGTTATGAGTGGGATAACCAACCTTATCACTCCTTACATTTTGCACGCCATCAACAACACCGCTATAGCAGTTTACATACACCACTTTCAACGGCTATTGGCGGACCATATTTTCAATCAGCACCTCAACACAATTGGGCACGCATACCAAGCGGAATGTTGCCAATAGGGTATGGGTATGTAAAAACCTTTTTTACTGAAGATGATAATGGCAGGGTGTATGCTTCGCAAATTGGCGACCACCGTATATTTTATTCGGATACATCAGTGCGCTTAAACAATGCTGTAAATGAGCCTAAAAGTAAGGGTATATTCGTTAATCTTTATCCAAATCCTACCAATAATCTTTTGCATATTTCATTACAACCAAATGTTGTTTTAACGCACGTTGTGATACACAATTCAATTGGTGCAACATTTCCGGCTGTTGTTAGCAATGGTTCTGTTGATGTAAGTGCTTTGCCCGATGGTATTTATTTTATAACTGTTGTTACCAACAAAGGAAGTTCAACGTTACGTTTTATAAGAAATAATTAATCGGGTTATTGTTTCCTTTTTAAGGTTGGGTATTATTTAAAACTAATGATAACTTTGGCTATTATTATTGTTAAACCATGGCAAACAAAAATAATTTACCAAGAAGAAGCTTCATCGCAAGAATGTCGGCAGCATTAGCAGCAACCGTTGCTATGCCTTTGTTAGGTGCGAGTAAAAGTTTAAAAAATAATATTGCAAACGAAATGGAAAATAGCAATCCGATAAAAAGTATAAAACCAATGGGCTTCCAATGGGAAACTGCAGATCCTTTTCTTTTTTGTGTTCATCATGAAGATGCTTTCCCTAAAGGTAACGACCAAATGGGACCATCATCAGAGTATTTTAAAGGCCGCCATTTAGGTGATGATTTTATCATAAAAGATGGTTTCCGCATGTATCATGGAAAGGTAATTCCGGGTTTTCCTGGACATCCACATCGTGGTTTCGAAACCATTACAGTTGTGCGTAAAGGCATTGTAGATCATGCCGATTCGTTGGGTGCAGCTGGTCGTTATGGTAATGGTGATGTGCAATGGATGACTGCCGGAAAAGGGGTTCAGCATTCGGAAATGTTTCCTCTGATTAATAAGGAAAAAGATAACCCAATGGAGTTATTTCAAATTTGGCTCAACTTACCTGCGCGCAGTAAAATGGTTGAACCTCATTTTAAAATGATGTGGGGTGAGGATATTCCTAAACTAAAACACAAAGACATTAACGATAAAACAACAACGGTAGAAGTAATTGCGGGCGCGTTAAGTAACTTAAAAGCTCCAACTCCACCACCAAACTCGTGGGCTGCCGATGTTAACAATGAAGTAGCAGTCTGGAATATCAAAATGCAACCTAATGCATCTTGGGTTTTGCCCAAAGCTTCAGTAGGGGTGAACCGCACCTTGTATTTTTATCAAGGAAGTAAGATTAAACTTTCCGGAAATGAAATTAACAGGTACCATGCGGTTGAAGTTAAAGCAGACTTGAATATTACCATTGTAAACGGAAATGAGGAGTGCGGAATTTTGGTATTACAAGGAAAACCTATTAATGAGCAGGTGATGCAATACGGTCCGTTTGTAATGAATACCAAGGAAGAAATTCACCAAGCATTTGAGGATTACCAAAAAACACAATTTGGTGGTTGGCCTTGGCAACGTTACGATCAGGTGCACGACCGCAATCTCGGACGTTTTGCCAAACACGCCAACGGTAAACTGGAAAAACCGAAAAGCTAAGTTCGTTTTTGATTCAGCGTTTGTGATTTGCCTCGCAAAATTACGCTCACAGAAAACTCAGAATTACACAGAAGTTTGTATAAAACCGTCAGACGCATTTCGCGTCAGCACGGTTGGGTAATAATTATTTTATTTTTCTTGTTCATTATACCCCAAGGGTCTGACGCTTTGTAAGCGTACTGACCCTTATCTCCCCAATGCCAAAGGCGTTGCTAACAGACGCTTCGGTCTGCACTAATGGTCTGCGAACCTCAACTTCTCAAATCGACTATGCTCAATTCTTCGCAAGACTATTTGCAAAAACCGACAGACGCTTTGGTCTGCACTTATAGTCTGCGTTAAAAAACTTTTAGAATTTAGCTGCGCTGAACTTCGATTCTTACTTTAGATTTTCTACTAATAATTTCAGCCTTCTTTTTTGTGCTGATTTATTGATTATTTTGCCGCATTGATGAATTGGTTAAAATCCATATTATTAACTGTGGTTGGCGTTGCATTACTATGGCTTGCCTTGCGCAATTTGCCCTTGTACGAGTTGGGTACACAACTTCAGCAAGCCAATTATTGGCTTATTATTCCAGTGTTTGTGGCTACGCTTTTGGGTTATTACATACGCATAAAAAGGTGGCAGTTATTGTATAAAAGTCTACACTTTGAAGTTCCATTTAAAGCAGCATGGATTGCCCTTTGTGCAGGCTATCTGGTAAGTTACGTTGTGCCACGAGGTGGCGAAATTACCCGCTGCTTATTGGTTAAGCGCTATAAAGATGTTCCGTTCAATCAATCATTGGCAAGTGTAATTATTGAGCGTATTACCGATACCTTCTGTTTATTTTTATTGGTTACAGGTATTTTAGTTTTTAATATAGAACAAACTTCTTCTTTCTTTCAAACCAATGTTATTTTACCTATTGCCGAGCGTTTAAACATAAAAGGTTTATTGCTTTTGGGTTTGTTTGGTTTGATGTTATTGGCTGGAGTATACTTTTACATCAACAAAAAAGTAAAAGATGATACTTGGGCAACCACATTTTTACAAGCTTTAAAACGGTTGCTGTTATTAAAGCAAAAGGGATATTACTTACTTTACACTATTCTTATTTGGGTAGGTTATTTTTTTATGACTTACCTATGGGTTTTTGCTTTTGATGAAAGTAGTTCCTTGTCTGTATCGCAAGTTTTTGTGGTAATGATTATTGGTACTATTGGCAAATCTGTACCTATACAAGGCGGTGGAATGGGCGCTTATCACTACTTGGTTGCACAGGCATTTTTAATGTTTGGTGTTGGCTTGGTAACCGGAAATGCACTCGCCATTATCATACACGGAGCACAAACAATTTACACCATCGTTACTGGTTCAACTGCATATTTAATGTTGATGTATGACGAAAAAGGCCGTAATTTGTAGCCTTATTATGCAATTAAAAAGCGCAATTTTTTTATGGTGTGCAGTGTTGTTTAGCCTAACAATAAGTGCACAAGTTACCAAAGTAGGTAACGATACTTTATTCGATGTAGCTTGCTGGAATGTAGAGTGGTTTGGAGATGTAACAGAAGGCCCAACAAATGAAGTTACTCAATACAACAATGTCAGATCTATAATTACAAACACCGAAGTAGATGTTTGGGGATTGTGTGAAGTATCAAACCCAACCACATTTTATAATTTGTTAAACGAGTTACCTTCATATCAAGGTGTTTTGTCTACTTACAATCAAACCCAAAAAACAGCATTAATTTATAACAGAGATTTGTTTGAGTTGATGAGTAGTAACTTAATAACCGATCCAAGTAATCCTGATTATTACAATGCATTTGCATCGGGCAGATATCCCTTTGAAGTAGTGTTGCGCACCAAAACTTATCCTTTTGATTCTGTTTATTTTTATGTAGTGCATTTAAAAGCAAACAGTGGCAGTGCCGATCAATCTTCATACAACCGTAGGGCCAATGCTTCCTTGTATTTGCAACAGTTTTTAAATACACAACGTGCCAACAAAAAAATAGTGGTGTTAGGCGATTTTAATGATGATGTGGATCAATCTGTAGTAAGAATAAGTGGTTCGTATTTAGTATCTCCTTTTCAAAATTTTAACAACGATTCAGCCCGTTACTACATACCAAGTAAAGAGTTAAGTTTGGCTGGAGAAACCACATACCCGAACTTTAAGCCCATTAATATGATTGACCATATTGTAACCTCCAGGGCATTGTCTGATTCGTTTTATGTAAAACAATCTGCTGCTGTTTTAAAACAGTTTTCTGCTCAAATTAGTGGTTACTTATCCAATACTTCTGATCATTATCCGGTGCTTACCAGGTTTAATTTAAAACGTTACATCAAAGCAACACCAATAGATTCCTTACCAGCCGATACATCAAAAAACGATACCATTCCAAATACCGGAGTTCGTGAGTTTTCTAAGGTTGAGTTCAATGTTTATCCAAATCCTACACAAGGTGTATTTACTATTGATGCAGATGTAAACATTCAAAATATTACGTTGTACAATCTTTTAGGTGAAGTAGTGTATGCTACTCAACCCATAAAAAATGCCCGAGTAATTACCTTATCCGAGCATGTTAAAAATGGCATGTATATGTTGTTGATACAAACTCCTTCAGGTAATTTGTACAAACAACTTCTCGTGTTTCGAAATTAGTTATTTAGGCATTTCAACAGGCATATTGGCATTGCGCCAAGCACCCATTCCACCATCTAAGTCGTACACTTTTTTAAAGCCTAGGGTTTGCATTTTTTCTGCACACTCTGCACTGCGTCCGCCACTAGCACAATACACATAATAAGTAGCATTGCGGTCTAGTTTATTTAATTCTGCATCAAAGTTGTCGCCAAAAATATCCAACAAACGAGCATTTTTTATAAAACCTTTTTTGTATTCGCCTGGTGTGCGCACATCTAAAATTACACCCGGTTGAGTTGTAATTTTGTCGCCAAATTCGGCAGCACTAATTACTTTAAATACAGCTCCTGTATCGGTTAAGTTTTGAGTTGCTTCTGTGCTTGATGTTGTACTTTGGTTATCAGTTGCATTGGGTTTGCTGTTGCTGCAAGCCACGGTTAAAAATGCGCCAAGCGCTATGGTGTATATAATTTTCATAATGATTTTTATTATCCAAATATATACCATAATTATTGATGCAAATAATTAATTTGCGGCATCATGAAAATTACATTTTTAGGCACCGGCACATCACAAGGCGTTCCCATTATTGGTTGCGATTGTTACGTGTGTAGCTCTGAAAATTCTGCTGATAAAAGACTGAGAACCTCAGTTCTGGTTCAGGCCAACGATAAAAATATTGTGGTGGATAGTGGTCCGGATTTTAGGCAACAAATGTTAGCTTGTAGGCTAAAACGTTTAGATGGATTGATATTTACTCATGCGCATAAAGATCATATTGCCGGTTTAGATGATATACGCGGGTTTAATTTTATTCAGCGTGAAGCCATTGATGTGTATTGCACCAATGCTGTGGAGCAACAAATGCGTAAAGAGTTTGCTTATATTTTTGATGAAGTGAAATATCCGGGAATACCGGAGTTAAACATTATTCGCATACATAACGATGTTCCTTTTGATGTAAAATCGGTGCATGTAACACCTATTGAAGTGATGCATTATAAATTGCCTGTGCTGGGATTTATGTTTACCGAAACCAATTACAGCAAAACTTTTGCATACATTACCGATGCAAATTTTATTGGTGATGACGAAATTAAAAAAATGAAAAATTGTGAAGTTTTAGTGTTAAATGCCTTACGTCACGAAAAACACATCAGTCATTTTACGTTATCAGAAGCATTGCAAATGATAGAAAAAATAAATCCTAAACGTGCTTATTTAACCCATATCAGTCATCAGTTAGGATTGCATGATGAGGTTTCGGCAACCTTACCACCAAGCGTATTTTTAGCGTACGATGGTTTAAGTATAGAAATCTAATGGCCATTATCGGATCTTTTCATCAGCATTATCATTTTGTAAAACAACTTGCACCTGACTTAAACCAATGGTTATTCGGGGCGATTTTAGATAGCGCCTTCACCATTAGCAAACAAGAGTTGGTGATGTTGTTCAACAAAAACAATGAGCAATTGGTGGTAAAAGTATTGGCCAAATTTCACAGTGGTTTTTTGTTGTTTGAAAACACGCCCTACCATAAAGGAAGTAATGCACAAGCTTGTTTCGAAACTTTGTTTGGCAAGCAAGTACTAACTGTTAAACCTCATTTATATAACCGTTCTTTTGAAGTGGTTTTCGATAACAACCAAGTGCTTATTTTTAAGTGTTATGATGCTTTGATTAATGTGGTTTTGGTTGATGATGGCGAAGTAGTGGACATGTTCAGGGAAAGTATTCAAAACGATTGGACGTATAACCAATTAGAGTTTGAGGTTACAGATGCAAATATCATTGATAAGCTAAACAACTATAAGTTAGAGGCTGGCAAATATTGGGTGTATAAACGTGACGCTGAAGATGAATTTTATTTGTCATTAAATCCGCAAACCGATAAACTCTTAATTGAAACTAACAATGCGCTTGAAGCATCAACCATATTTGCCAGATATGCGCTTGGTTCGCTTGGTTTTAAGCAAGCAAAAATATCAAGAGTTGCAACACTTGAAGGTGAGATAAAACGAATTAAACAACAGATAAAACTCAGCGAACAAGGCATTAAACAATTGTTACACCAATCGCCATTTGAAGAAATTGGACATATTATTATGGCCAACTTGCATGCTATACCTAAACAAACCAAACAAATAGAGTTGTTTGATTTTTATAACAACAAAAACATTTTAGTAAAACTAAAAAGTGATTTAGATGCTGCCGCCAACGCTGCTTATTATTACCGTAAGGCTAAAAATAAAAAGATTGAAGTAGAGCAAATGGAGCAAAAGTTGTTAAACCTGCAACAAAAATTAGTTGGTGTTGAGTTGATGTTGGAACAAGTAAACGCTGCACAAAATGCCAAACAACTTAAACCATTACAAGTAAGCAAAAAACAAGAAGTGGTGTTTCCATTTAAACGTTTTGTGGTGCAAGATTTTGAAATTTGGGTAGGAAAAAACGCAGCCAACAACGATTTACTTACGCAAAAGTATGCCCATAAAAACGACCTTTGGATTCATGCAAAAGGAGTTACCGGTTCGCACACCATCATTAAACATAAAGCCGGAAAAGCTATTCCCAACAATGTATTAACCATTGCCGCACAAATAGCCGCATATTACAGCAAACACAAAGGCAACACACTAGCACCGGTTAGTTATACGCAAAAAAAGTTTGTGCGTAAACCCAAAGGTTTTGAACCCGGACAAGTGGTAATGGATAGAGAAGAGGTGATTATGGTTGAACCGAAGTTGCCTTGATATGTTTAGTTAGGGTTTATGTTCAACCAGCCAAACGTACCACCACATAACCATTTGGCATTAAATCCATAATCAGCAAGTAGTTTGGCTCCTGC
Source organism: uncultured Chitinophaga sp. (assembly GCA_964603255.1). GTDB lineage: Bacteria > Bacteroidota > Bacteroidia > UKL13-3 > UKL13-3 > UBA6183. Next base: position 5,594 of record CAZRVA010000023.1, on the reverse strand, counting down.
AGCAGAGCGGCCACCGCCTTTACCACAAGTTATTACGTACTGGTAATTTTTATTTAGTTGGTTGATTTGTATGGGTAACTCTTGTAAAGAAATGTGTATAGCATCAGGAATGTGTGCTTCTTTAAATTCTTCTTCGTTTCTTACATCAATTACTTTTATTTTTTGATCTAGTTGAATAGCTTGTTTAACTTCATTTACATCAACACAAAGTTTAGTATTTTCAATTTCTTTAGGCATACGCAATTTTATGATTAATGCGGAAATTACAGTGATAACACCAATAAACAGAATGGCGTATTCAATACCTAAAACATCGGCTGTAATACCAGAAATAACAGCACCAAAGGCATAACCTAAATCGCGCCAAAGCCTGAATGTACCAATGCTTTCTGCTCGCTGCGCAGGACTTGTAGCTTGAGCAATAGTTGATAAAAATGTTGGGTACACCAATGCTGTTCCTAAACCCAAAACTCCAGAAATAATAATCAACCCATAAAAGTTGGTACTATATGGTAAAAACAAAATAGCCAAACCTTGCAACAACATACCCCAAAATAACATCGCTTTTTTGGAGTAATGATCAGACATTTTACCAGTAAACAACTGACCAATTCCCCAAGCTGTTGGATAGATAGCAGTAATTAATCCTATGTTTTCGTTGTTGTAATTTAATGATAACAATACAATAGGAAGTAAGCCCCAAATCATGCCATCGTTTAAATTGTTAATTAAACCGGCTTGTGTTACCGAACTTAGTGTTTTGTTTTTTAAGGTAGTTTCCCAAAACACATTTCTTAGTTGGGTTGATTGACTGATTGAAGTTTCTTGCTGAACAAAAACACGTGTATCTTTTACCCAGAAAAATGTGAGTATAAACCCAAATACGGCAATAAAAATTCCGATATAGAATGGGTAAGGAGTTACCCCATATTTATTGGCTACATAACCTGTTAAAAATGCAATGATACCTACTGCAAAATATCCGGCAAACTCATTTAATCCCATGGCAAAACCGCGGTCTTTTTCGCCCACCAAATCAATCTTCATTACCACGGTGCTGCTCCATGTTAGTCCTTGACTTAGGCCTAATAATACATTGGCAAATATTACCCAATTCCAACTTGGTGCATTAATTAAAATAAATGGAATGGGTATTGCCAATAACCAACCAGCTAACAACAAATTTCTTCTCCCAAATTTATTGGCAAGTTTGCCCGTATAATAATTGGCAATGGCTTTACTGATACCAAACGCAGTAATAAAAGAAAGTATGGCTGTTTTTGATGCTACACCAAATTTCAACTCAGCAAATTGCGGAAATATGGTACGTTCCATACCAATCATTCCACCTACAAAAGCATTAACAATAACCAATAAAGTAAACTGTTTCCAATTTTCTTTTAAGCCTAATTTTATTTGCGCGTTACCCATAGCAACTTAACATTTAGTGCTACAAAGTTCGTGTTGTGTTTATGCAATACTTTTTACAAATGTTAAATAATGTAATGGGGTTTTATTGTAAATCAGCCCTTATTCGGCTTAGAGAAACCTGTGTAATGCCAAGGTAAGAGGCAATATGTTTTAATGGAATTTTTTGAACAAGTTTTTTGTTTTTACTCAACTCTAAATACCTCTCCTTGGCAGAGTTAAACTGTAAACTTTCCAATCGTTTAATGCTGTTTACGTATTCACGTTCAAACAACAATCTAAATAGCCTTTCTATATCATGATGCTCATCATACAACTTAAAAAGCTTTGAAGAGTTGATGGCAATCATTTCGGTTTCTTCAAGCGTTTGAATACCTTTTGAAGTAGGTTGTCCGGTAAACAAACTTTCGGCCCTAACTATCATGTCGTTTTCAAAAGCAAAATGTTCGGTAATATCATTGCCATCCTTATAATAAAATATACGCGCACATCCCGATTTTACGATGTAAATAGTTTTACAACGGCTGCCAATTTCTTGTACCGTATCGTTTTTGTGGTAGTGCGTAATATTGATAAGCGGTTCTAAAGCCTTTTTCGCCTCACTGCTTATCTTGTATATTTTATCAAGGTGTTTAAAAAGTTCCATGTATATGTTATGCCCCTGCTTCACTGTAAAACTCCTAATAAATCCCGATAAATCAAAACGTAACTAATTGTTAACCTTGTTCTGCCAATTCTTTTAGTTTCTGATTCATCAACTCAAATCCTTTAACAGTATTGTTATCTAGCATTTTATTAAACAAGGGAACCAATATACCTTTAAATTCCTCACTTTGAATAAATGTTGTAGATCCATCTCCATTGTCAATCAGCTCAAATTTATGTTTGCCATCAAACAAACCTTTAAACCATAATTTGCCCAACCACAACAACTCTTTGTTGGTTTCAAACTTTAAAATAGTTGGGGTAAAGGTCATGCCCTTGGCTTGTGGTGGTTCAATTCTGGCTTTTATTTTAGCACCTACCGCTAAATTTCCTTCAATAGATTTGATAAATGGATTCCAGCTAGGATAAGCTTGGGTATTGGTTAAAATAGCCCAAACTTTTTGTGGTGAGGCATGAATAACAATGCTGGTTTTAATTTCTTTTGCCATGATGTTGGTGTGTAATAATATAACTATGATAATTGTTGTTAGTGTTTTCATTTGTACTGTTTGATAACGCTACAAAGGTGTAACACCGCTATTTTATCACACTTGACATTAATCAAGAAATCAATTCATGCGTTTTTTTCTTACCCTGCTAAACGTTTCGGGAGTCATGCCCAACATGGACGCGATGTATTGTAATGGAACTTGGTTAAACAATTCTTTGTTGTTTTCAAAAAAGGTATCGTATCGTTCTTCGGCTGTCATAGATAAATGACTCAATACCCTTTCTTCTAAGGTAATGAAACACTTCACCAGAAATAGTTTTTCTAAATGATGCCATTGCGGAACTATTGTTCCAATCAAATCGTAGTCGGTTTTGTTGATGTAAAATATTTCAGAATCAACCAATGCCTGTATCGAAAATCGTGCTGGTGTGTTAAATATAAAAGCTGATAAATCGGTGGTAAAATAACCTTGGGTTGAAATCCATTGTGTTATTTCTTTGTCGTCTTTATCAACTATAATTCGGAGTAAACCAGTTTTAACAAAACACAATTTATCACACCTATTGCCGGCTTGCAATAAGAATTCTCCTTTTTTTATGGTTGATGATTTAAACAATGCAACAATTTTTTGTAAGTCAATTTCATTAACTACACCAAAGTAAGATTGTATATAATGTTCAAGTGCTGTCATGTTATAATGCTGTTTTGTTTTAAACTAAGGAGTGTTGTTATCTCATTATAAATCAAAATCCATAACCACAACGTTTCTTTCTGCAACCGATATTCTTTCCAATACTTGCCAACCTAATCGGGCATAAAGTCTCTCGGCTGTGTCAGTATATAAATGCAGTTTTTTTAGTCCTAATGTTTTTGCATGGTTTTGTATGAATTTGCACAATAACGCACCATAACCTTTTTGTCTATGAGCCTCATCTGTATATATTAAAGCCAACCAATGTTTGTGGTTGTTAAGGTGCGGCACTTTATCTAAAATACTTACCCAACTATAAACACCACCTGTGGCAACGGGAGTATTGTTTACTAACATCAATACCTGAAACTGTAATGGATCTCTTGTTATTTCATCAAGTCTGGCAAGTGTTCTTTCTTTGGGAATTTTCCAGTGATGAAAATACCAATTGGCAATAATTTCAAATGACTCTTTATCCTTAGGTTCAATAATTTTAAATGTAATTTTTGTTTCCATTGGGCTTAATAACTGGGCTACTTTGGCATGTATGTAGTAGGACTACATTGTGCAAATTTAGTGGTAGCAGTGAATTGAATAGAATAATCTTTGATAAATAAGTTTAACAAACGTTTAAATTCTTTTTGTTTATCCGGGTTTGGTTGAACATCCTCTTTCCCCAAAAAATTAAACAAAAAGTAATTGATGCTTCCGTTGTTGTTAAAGTAAATTCTATTAAAACAACGTGTTGGTTTTTCCCACTTAAAGTTGTTTTCCGATAAAAAGTTGCCGAAGTCTTGAAGTAGTTTTACATACGCCTCATACATTTTTTGTTGTTCGGATTCTGTTTTAAATACGGCAAGAGAAGTGTCGCTATGAACTGCACTTGGGTAAATGCTATCTAAGTCAGAAATGCTTATGCCTTGTTTTTCGGCTTCATCAAAAGTTAAGCCTAGTTGTTGTGCAAACGATGGCATATAAACAGCGCACATCATTGCAATGGTTAATACAATTGTTTTCATAGATGTTGGATAGAATGGTATTGCTAAAATACAATTTTATTGATAAAACGATAGGGAAGAGGAATTGTTGTTGAGCTTTGTATAACAAAAAAAGACTCCGAAGAGTCTTTTAATTTTATGCAGCACTGTTAAATAAGTTGATGCTGCGAGATGAAATATTCTATTAAATGTTTTATTTCAACTGATAATCTAACCATTCAAAAAATACACGTTGCCACAAGATGGAATTTTGTGGTTTGGTAACCCAATGGTTCTCGTCAGGGAAATACAAGAAACGGCTTGGTAAACCTTTTAACTGTGCTGCGTTAAACGCTTCTTGTCCTTGACCTAATGGCACACGGAAATCTTTTTCGTTGTGTATTACCAATATTGGGCTATCCCAATTTTGAATAAATTTATGAGGAGAGTTGTCGTAGTTTTTGCTGCGTGGTGCTTGCCAGTATGGACCTTTGTTATCGTTATTGGCAAAAAACATTTCTTCTGTTGTGCCATACCAACTTTCTATGTTAAACATACCGCAATGTGCTACAAATGTTTTAAAACGTTTTTGGTGATTACCTGCTAACCAATATACACTATAACCGCCAAAGCTTGCACCTACTGCGGCACGTTTGTCTTTTGCCACATACGTTTCTTTACTAATTTCATCCACTGCACTCAAATAATCGCGCATGCACTGACCACTGTAATCGCCAATAATAGCATCGTTCCACTCGCTGCCAAAACCCGGTAAACCTCTACGATTAGGCGCAATAACAATATAGCCATTGTTGGCCATTAACTGAAAATTCCAACGGTAACTAAAATATTGGCTCACCATACTTTGTGGTCCGCCTTGGCAATACAATAATGTTGGGTAACGTTTGCGACTATCAAAATCCGGAGGATAAATAACCCATGTTAACATCTGTTTTCCATCAGTTGTAGTAATCCAGCGTTTTTCTACTTTACCTTGTTTAACATTGCTCCAAACCGGTTGGGTAATAAACGTAATCTGACGCTCTTCACCGTTTTTGGTAATGCTATACAACTCGGTAGGGTTGCTCATATTTTGGCGTGCACCAATAAGTGTAAATGCTTTTTCGTTTCCGGCTAAAGTTATACCTAAATAATCGTTATCGCCTTTGGTAATTTGTTTTACTTCGGTGTATTCGGCACCGGCTTTTTTTACTTTTTCGGTTGATGTAAAAATGTTGCGTGTGCCCTGATATTGCGATATGAAAAACAATTGAGAACCATTGTTGGTCCAGCAAAAAGCATCGGTGGTGTAATCAAAATCTTTGGTTACTTCTACTTCTTG
>CAZRVA010000022.1:0-32492 GCA_964603255.1 uncultured Chitinophaga sp. | reverse complement strand
CTCAGGCTGTTGATTTGGAAGAGGCTGTGTTAGGTGCACTGATGTTGGAAAAAAACGCCATTACAGTAGTATCAGATATTTTAAAACCCGAGAGTTTTTATAAAGAATCACACCAAATCATTTTTCAAATCATCAAAACGTTGTTCAGCAATGCGCAACCTATAGATATTTTAACGGTAACAGCAGAGTTGCGCAAACAAGGGCAACTTGAAATTGTTGGGGGTGCTTACTTTATTACTTCGCTTACCAATCGTGTTGCATCTGCTGCAAATATAGAATACCACGCACGTATCATTGCGCAAAAATTTATTCAGCGCGAGTTAATCAGGATTTCAACAGAAATACAACGCGAGTCGTTTGAAGATAGTGCAGATGCATTTGAATTGTTAGATAGTGCCGAGCGTAAATTGTTTGAAGTGTCGCAAGGAAATATTAAACGCGATTACAAACAAATGAATGCAATTGTGCGTGAAGCCATCAGAGATATTGAAGGATTAAAAGATAAACAAGGTGGCTTAACCGGTATTCCTTCAGGCTTTACCAAGTTAGACAGAATTACATCAGGTTTCCAAAAATCAGACTTGGTAATTTTGGCTGCTCGTCCGGGTATGGGTAAAACGGCCATGGTGTTATCTATTGCACGTAATGCTTCCTTGTTATCAGAAAATGCTCGTGGTATTGCCATCTTTTCACTTGAGATGAGTAACAAGCAATTGGTTACGCGTATGATAAGTGGCGAATCTGAAATTTCGGGCGAGAAATTAAAGAAAGGAACACTTGCTCCACACGAATGGGAACAGCTTAATACCAAAGTAGCTCGCTTAAGTGAGGCGCCAATTTTTATTGATGATACACCTGCATTAAGCGTGTTTGAATTACGCAGTAAATGCCGCAGGTTAAAAGAACAAAACAACATAGAAATGATCATCATCGATTACTTGCAGTTAATGCGTGGCGATGATGCAAACAATAAAAATGGTAACCGTGAGCAAGAGGTAAGTTACATATCACGATCATTAAAAGCATTGGCAAAAGAACTAGAAGTGCCGGTAATTGCGTTGGCTCAGTTAAGTCGTGCTTCCGAAAAACGTGGTGCTGCTGCCATTCCAATGTTATCAGATTTGCGTGAATCGGGATCTATTGAGCAGGATGCAGATATGGTAATGTTTATTTACCGTCCGGAGTATTACGGTATTACCGAGTTTGAAGACGGAAGCAGTACACATGGCGTGGCCGAGTTGCATATTGCAAAACATCGTAACGGTTCGTTAGATTCGGTTAGGTTGAGGTTTGTACACGAGTTTACCAAGTTTAAAGATTTGGAAGAACATGATTTTGGCGGAATGGACACACCAAGCTTTACCAATGATGACATGGGTGGATTTGGCGGAATGGGTACCATTACCCGCAGCAGTAAACTAAACGATATGAGCCATGATGATGACGAGTATACGCCACCACCGTTTTAGCGTTTTATTTATTTAGGTATTGATTATAAAAAGTGTCAGGCATCCTTAGCAAGTTTTTGTTAAGGATGTTTTGTTTTACAGCAGTTTTTGAGGTTGTTTTAGTTGCGAAAAAGAGCATAATTTTATTCATGTTAAAAATAATCGTTAAACACTAACAATTTCTTTAATTTGCGGCACTTTATAAGCGATAAACTTATCATGCAATTCAATAAAAAACACCACAGCAACGACACATTATTAAACTTATACAAAGGCATGCTTAAACCTCGAATGATTGAGGAAAAAATGCTGATATTATTACGTCAGGGGCAAGTTAGTAAATGGTTTAGTGGTATGGGCCAAGAGGCCATTAGTGTGGGGGTAACACAAGCATTACACCATGATGAATATATACTTCCACTTCACCGCAACTTGGGCGTTTGGACCAACCGTGATATGCCTTTTGCAAAGTTGTTTTCGCAATGGCAAGGTAAGTTAAATGGTTACTCAAAAGGTCGCGAGCGTTCGTTTCACTTTGGAACAAACGAGCATCACATTGTAGGTATGATTTCGCACTTGGGCGCAATGCTTGGTGTAGCCGATGGTATTGCATTGGCTCATAAACTAAAAGGCGAACAAAAAGTAAGTGTGGTATTTAGTGGTGATGGTGGCGCAAGTGAAGGCGATTTCCATGAAGCCATAAACACTGCTGCTGTTTGGGATTTACCGGTAATTTTTTTGATTGAGAACAACGGTTATGGTTTATCAACTCCAAGCAATGAACAATTTAGGTGCAAAAACTTTATTGATAAAGCAATAGGCTACGGCATACAAGGTTATAAGGTTGATGGCAACAATATTTTAGAAGTGTATGATATGGTAAATAACCTTGCCAGCAGCATGCGCAGTAATCCTCGTCCTGTAATTTTAGAGTGTATTACTTTCCGTATGCGCGGGCACGAGGAAGCTTCGGGTACTAAATATGTTCCGCAAGAATTGTTTGAAGAGTGGGGTAAAAAAGATCCAATTTTAAATTACGAAAACTGGTTAAAAGCAGAAGGTATTTTAACGGATGAAATGATTGCCGAATACCGCACAGCATTTAAAAAAGAAATTGATGAAGGTGTAGAAACTGTTCAGGCCGAACCCGAAATTACACCCGATACACAAATTGAAGTAGCTGATGTATACGCACCGGTTGCCGAACAAAGCAGCGAAAACTTTGGTCATTTACAAAATGTAACCGTAAAACCTGGTACCGAAAATAAAACGCGCAAACGTTTGGTTGATGCCATTAGCGATGGCTTAAAACTTAGCATGCGCCAACACGATAACTTGGTGTTAATGGGGCAAGACATTGCGGAATATGGAGGTGTTTTTAAAATTACACAAGGTTTTGTAGAAGAGTTTGGTAAAGGAAGGGTTCGTAATACACCTTTGTGCGAGAGTGCCATTTTAGGTGCTGCTTATGGCTTATCGGTTAAAGGAATGAAAGCCATGATGGAAATGCAATTTGCCGATTTTGTGAGTGTGGGCTTCAATCAAATCGTAAATAACTTAGCTAAAAGTTACTACCGTTGGGGACAAAACGCTGATGTGGTAGTACGTATGCCAACGGGCGCAGGTGTAGGTGCAGGACCATTCCACTCTCAAAGTAACGAGTCGTGGTTTTTCCATGTGCCAGGTTTAAAGCTGGTTTATCCAAGTACACCAGGCGATGCTAAAGGTTTATTGGCTGCAAGTTTTAGTGATCCAAATCCAGTTATGTTTTTTGAGCACAAGGCTTTGTACCGTTCTGTAGAATTAGAAGAGGAAGTGTATGACGATTACTACGAGATTGAAATTGGTAAAGCACGCACTGTTAAAGAAGGAAACGAAGTAAGTATTATTACTTATGGCGCTGGTGTACATTGGGCTACCAAACATTGTGCAGAAGCGAACATAGATGCTGATATTATTGATTTACGTACTTTGTTGCCTTGGGATAAAGAGGCCGTAATAAACAGTGTGCGCAAAACAGGTAAAGCATTTATTTTACACGAAGACACTTTAACAGGTGGCATTGGTGCAGAGATTGCTGCATATATTGCCGAGCATGCATTTAAATATTTAGATGCTCCGGTAAAACGTAGTGGTAGTTTGGATACAGCTGTTCCATTTAATGTTGATTTAGAACAAAACTTTTTACCCAAAGAACGTTTTAAAACTGAGCTTAACGAGTTGTTAAATTTTTAATGATTTAATACGGTGTTAAATTACAGAAACAAATACTTTTATATTTTTATTGCCACACTTGTTGTAAGTGTGGCTTTATATTTTGGGGTGAAGCAGTGGAAGGTTAAACAACTTCCATTTAATGAGTTTATGCTGGAAACAGCAAAAAGTATAAATGAGGATTGCCCTAAAATGATTGATGAGCATACCCGTTTAGATGAGGTAATGGCCATGCCTCCAAACTCATTAGTTTATAATTATACCTTAGTAAACATTGATAGAGATGATGTAAACATGGATAATGTGGTTCCATCATTAGAGGCCGTATTGTTAAAAACGGTTAAAGAAAGCAATGAGTTCGAAGTGTTTCGTCAAAATAATTCAACCATTACATATCGTTATTTTGATAAGGAAGGAATGTTTATGGTAAAGATTGATATTACACCTGAAAAGTACTTAGAGTAATTTTATACTACTTTATAAAAGCAATTTAGGTTTACAAATGCGACCTGTGTTTCTTTAACGCAATTCTTATTTTAACTTCATCATAAGTCAACCCAAATAATAACAATGCGCCTGCTGCAGCAAGCACATACAATTGTAAGTTGGTGTAAAATATGCCACTTAAAACTCCACCTAAAAAGAAGAAACCAATAATGGTGAAGCGCAGTTTGATAGACGAAAATAATTTATCACGTTGTTCTTTTTGCTTGTAAAAAAACAATTGAGATAGTTCTATTCCTAAATCGGTAAATAGCCCGGTAAGATGCGTGGTTCTTACTGTTGCGTTAGATATTTTCGTTACCAAAGAGTTTTGCAAACCCATTGCGAATAGTAATGAAAACGCTATCATGTTGGGTGAATGTTGAATCCAGTTTTTACCCCAAAAAGCGACCAAAATCAAAATCAAACTTTCTATGATAACCGGAATTCGGTATATAAAACTACCGTTTATTTTGTTTACCACTTCAATCAAAAAACTCGAGAAAAACGAACCCAACAAAAAGAAGAAAATATATAAGAAGTAAATCAGGCCTTCTAGAAAATTGAGTTTAAAAACTTCATCAACAAAAAAAGCAAAATGCCCGGTAACATTGGTGGTAAGCCGTTGCACGGCTAGAAAACCTGCCACATTAACTACACCTGCAACAAACGATAATAAGGAAGCGATGTGTAGGTTGTGTCTTAGTGTTCGAGATTTTCCTTTGTGGCTAAACATGTTGATACTGATGTTTCATTTAAAATCAAAACAAAAATATACTAACCTTCATCCAATTGCTTGTTTTCTTTTTGTTTCAGAAATGATTAATGTTATGCTTCTCCTACATCAAGCCTAATTTTACCTACTAACTACAAATAAGTTTTACAGTTAGCCGATTATACTGTTTTTTTGCGGCACTTAATTATTTGAATTTTATACATGGCACGCGGAAGAGGAAATTTTAATAGCAACGGAAAACAAAAGGATGAAGGCGTTAAAGTAAAAATTACCAAAGAGAGTTTAAAAGAAGCTTTGGTGTTGTTTACCTATTTAAAACCTTATAAAACAAAGTTTATTTTAAGCATGTTGTTTATTGCTTTATCGGCCTTTACAACAAGTTTATTTCCATTTTTTTTAGGTAAAATGATTGATGCCGCTGCACCCGGAAGTTCAGCAGGAATGATGGGTGGCGCACCAAGTATGATTGAAGGCTTGGGTTTAAAAGATGTAAAATGGACATTGAATTTTACATTGGTGTTGATTTTTGTGCAGCTAGGATTTCAAACCATATTTTCTTTCATGCGAGTTTATTTGTTAACCGAAGTAGGAGAGAAGTCGTTGGCCGATATGCGCAAAGATGTGTACAGTAAACTATTAAGCATGCCCATGAGTTACTTTACCGAAAAACGTGTGGGCGAATTAAGTAACCGTATTTCATCAGATTTATCGCAAATACAAGATGCCATATCGTTTACACTTGCCGAGTTTTTACGTGGTATTTTTACTTTAGTAATTGGTTTAGGTTTTATATTTTGGATCAGTACCAAATTAGCTTTGGTGATGTTGGCTGTGGTTCCGGTAATTGCTGTTTTAGCAGTAGTATTTGGGATGCGCATTAGAAAAATGGCACGTAAAGCACAAGACCAATTGGCTGAAAGTGGAACCATTGTACAAGAAACGTTTCAAGGCATAAGTATTGTAAAAGCATTTACCAGCGAGGTATACGAAATATCACGTTATGTAAAAAGTGTGTATGCTGTGGTTGATACAGCAATAGCTAATGCGCGTTATCGTGGAGCGTTTATTTCATTTATGATTTTTAGTGTGTTTGGCGCCATTGCATTTGTAATGTGGTATGGCGCAAACATGATTCAAACTGGTGAGTTAACCATGGGTTCGTTAACCATGTTTGTTATCTTCAGTATGTTTGTGGGTGGCACATTTGCCGGCTTTGCCGATATGTTTAGTCAATTGCAAAAAACATTAGGAGCTACACAAAGTGTACGTGAAATATTGCGCACCGAAGGTGAACCTGTTGACCTAACTCAAGCAGCTATCGAACCACCATACACGTTAAAAGGTAACGTAACCTTTAAGCAAGTTGCTTTTAGTTACCCAAGTCGTAATGATGTAAGTGTACTAAAAGATATTACACTTACGGCTAATAATGGTGAGCAAATTGCTTTGGTTGGCCCAAGCGGTGCGGGTAAAAGTACCATAGCCAGTTTGTTGTTAAAGTTTTACGAGCCAACATCGGGAACAATTTTGTTTGATGATAAAAATGCAACTGAATTTCCGTTAACACAGTTACGCAAGCAAATGGCTTTTGTGCCACAAGATGTAATTTTATTTGGCGGAACTATTGCCGAAAATATTGCTTACGGAAAACTAAATGCAACAGCCGAAGAGATTGCCGATGCTGCGCGTAAAGCCAATGCACATGAGTTTATCAGTAAGTTTCCGGAAGGATATGAAACCATAGTAGGAGAGCGTGGCATAAAATTAAGTGGTGGTCAACGTCAGCGTATTGCCATTGCAAGAGCCATTTTAAAAAATCCGGCTATTTTAATTTTAGATGAAGCTACTTCATCATTAGATAGCGAGAGCGAACAATTGGTGCAAGAAGCATTAGATAATTTAATGAAAGACAGAACCAGTTTTGTAATTGCGCACCGATTAAGCACTATTCGTAACGCACATAAAATTGTGGTGATTGATAAAGGCACAGTAGCCGAACATGGCACACACGAACAATTAATGGCAAACAATGGTCTTTATAGAAAACTAAACGATATGCAATTTGAGTTTGGTAGTGTGGTGGGGTGATGAATAAAAAAGCCGAATGACGCAGTCATTCGGCTTTTTTAATGGTATAGTTTTTAAATTATTTATACATCTTTTCGCGTTGCTCTTTGATGTTCGCATCACTAATGTACTCATCAAAAGTCATGCGCTTATCAATCACACCACCCGGAGTTATTTCTATAATGCGGTTGGCAATGGTTTGGCTAAACTCATGGTCATGCGTGGTAAAAATAGCAATGTGATTCCACTCTTTTAATGCATTGTTAAACGCAGTAATCGATTCCAAATCCAAGTGATTGGTAGGTTCATCCAATAATAAACAATTCGCATTGGTTAACATCATTCGGCTGGTCATACAACGTACCTTTTCTCCACCACTCAGTACATTACTCTTTTTAAATACTTCTTCGCCACTAAACAACATCTTACCCAAAAATCCGCGTATGTAAGTTTCGTCTTTTTCTTTACTAAACTGGCGTAACCAATCCACCAAGTTATCATCACTATTAAAGTAATGGCTGTTTTCGTTTGGTAAATAAGAGGTGGTTATGGTTTGTCCCCAAGCTACTTTTCCATTATCTGCTTTTATCTCATCAACCAAAATTTGATAAAAAGCAGTTGTGGCCATTGGGTTACGGCTTAACAAAGCAACTTTATCGCCCTTAACTAGGGTAAAAGTAATATCGTTAAATAGCACGGTCCCATCAGGACCTTTTTTACTTAAGTGTTCTACGTTTAAAATTTGATCGCCACAATCGCGATCGGCTTTAAAAATAATGGCCGGGTATTTACGGGTTGATGGTTTGATTTCATCAACGTTTAATTTTTCTAATAATTTTTTACGGCTGGTAGCTTGTCTGCTCTTGGATGCATTTGCACTAAAACGCTCAATAAACTCTTGTAATTCCTTACGTTTATCTTCCACTTTTTTGTTTTGATCAGAGCGCTGACGCAAAGCCAACTGGCTACTTTCATACCAAAACGAGTAGTTACCCGTGTACAATTGAATTTTACCAAAATCAATATCAGCAACGTGTGTACATACTGCATCTAAAAAGTGCCTATCGTGACTCACCACAATAACCGTATTTTGAAAATCGGCCAAGAAGTTCTCTAACCAACCAATGGTTTCTACGTCCAAATCGTTGGTAGGCTCATCTAGTAATAAAATATCAGGGTTACCAAATAAGGCCTGAGCTAACAATACGCGTACTTTTTCTTTACCACTTAGCTCACTCATCAGCATGCTGTGTAATTCTTCTTTTACACCTAAGCTGCTTAATAATTCAGCTGCATCGCTTTCTGCGTTCCAACCTTCCATATCGGCAAAAATGCCTTCTAGCACACCGGCACGCTCGCCATCGGCATCAGTAAAATCTGCTTTTGCGTACAAGGCATCTTTTTCTTGCATTACTTCCCAAAGTTTTTTGTTACCCATTATTACGGTTTGTAATACTTGGTAATCATCAAATGCAAAGTGGTTTTGCGAAAGCACACTCATGCGTTCTCCGGGAGTCATAGAAACATTACCTGTTGTAGGTTCAATTTCGCCTGATAAAATTTTAAGGAAAGTAGATTTTCCGGCACCGTTTGCGCCAATTACACCATAGCAGTTGCCCGGTGCAAATTTAATATTCACTTCATCAAACAACACGCGCTTACCGTAGCGCAAACTTAAATTAGATACTGATAACATTATTGAGCCTTACAATTTTGAGGCCGCGAAAGTACAAAAAAGAGTTTAATGTTGGGTACTTTATGTTATAGCTCAAGTAAAGCCTTGTGCTAAGTAAGGTCTTTGTTACTATTCAACCCGAATAAACATAAAAAAACGGCAGTTTATTTACCTCTGTGTTCTTCAATAATTTTAGTTAACCATTTTAGCATCATAAAAATGCCCAATGCAGCCACCATCACAATTAAGCAGTTCACCACAAAGAAATATGATTTGTCTTCGTAAGTATCCCATAACGATGCCAATACACCGCTTAGTTTATTACCAATAGAAGTACTCAACATCCAGCCACCCATCATTAATGCGGTTAAACGTGGTGGTGCAAGTTTTGATACCAATGATAATCCCATAGGGCTTAAGCAAAGCTCGCCAACGGTAATTACACCGTAAGTGCCAATTAACCACCAAGCCGAAACTTTTTCGGCACCATTCATACCTACACTTACTGCAGCAATCATTATGGTGGTTGATAAAGCTGTAATAATTAATCCCCAGAATATTTTACCCGGAGTACTTGGTTCAAAACCTTTTCTGCGGCTGTATGCAAAAAATCCAACAACAACAGGTGTAAGCAATACCACAAAAAATGGATTAATAGATTGGAATAATTCTGTTGATATCAACTGTACACTTTCACCTTCGGCCGGAAATTTTTCGGCTTGTAAGTTTTTGTAATAATGCGGGTAGTCAACCACTTTTACAGATTTACCATCAGCATCTTTAATTGGTCTGAATTGGTTGTCTATTTCCACTACGGTATCTTTTGCATATGGAACAGTTTGCACCATACCCAATGCTTTCGCGGTAGGTACAACTTGTGCCGGCAACTCGCGGTTGGTGTAACTTTCGGCCCAAGTGGTTAAAGCTGTTCCGTTTTGTTTAAATATGGCCCAGAAAATAATAACCACACCCATAATGGCCAATAATGCCGAAATAGGTTTGCGGTCTTCTTCACTGCTTCTAACCAACAACGAAACGTAAAATAATACAATAGGAATTGCGCCAAAAATAAACGCATCGGTACTATCGCTACCAAAAATATTTCCCGGAATAAACCAACCTAAAATACCTGCTACAATTGCAGGTAACAGCACAATACCTAATATTTTCCCAACGCTCATGTCTTCAGGTTGGGTTGGTTTCATTACATCAGCATGTTTGTAATGTTTACTACCAATCCAAAAAATGGCAATACCAATAAACATACCTACACCGGCTGCAAAAAATGCGTATCCCCAGCCAAAACTATTGCGCAGGTATGCAGCAAAAAAGTTACAGATAAATGCACCAATATTTATACCCATGTAAAAAATATTGTAGCCGGCATCTTTGTTAGCTTTGTACTGAGGCTCGTTGTATAAATTACCTAACAAGGTTGAAATATTCGGTTTAAAAAATCCGTTACCGATAATCATTAATGCCAATGCAATAAAAAATGTGGTTTCGCCAGGAATGGCTAAACACATATAACCTAATCCCATTAATATGCCACCCAACGAGATGGATACACGATAGCCCAGAACCCTATCGGCAAGTAAACCACCAACAAACGGAGTGATGAATACAAGTGCTATATAAGTTCCAAAAATATCAGACGCTTCTTTTTTCTCTAATCCCAAGCCGCCTTTATCTATATCGGTCATGTATAAAAAGAAAATACCCAACATTAGGTAATAACCGAAGCGCTCCCACATTTCGGTAAAAAATAAAAACGGTAATCCTTTTGGATGTTTGCGAGTTGTAGTTGTTGACATGGCCACTAATATAGGAGAAAAAACTAAAATCAATAGTGATGTGTAAAATCACTTAGTTTTAAACATAAGTGCGTGCTTTTTATGGTTTGGGTTAATGAGCAAAAAAACTGTAAACCATGAGATTAAATTACATAAAACAAAAAAGCGATCCATAAGAATCGCTTTTGTTATTATCTATATGGAAATAAATTTTACAATGATGGTGTATTGTCTTCTCGTTGCATGGTAAAGCCTAACATTTTTCCGGTTGGCATTCCACTACTGTAACTCATGATGTTTTTTTGTTCTACAGTAATGTAGTTAATGGCATCAGTTGGTGGGGCAATCAAATCAAAGTTAAGGCAAAACAACATGGCCTCTTCAATAATTGTACGCAACGTTTCTTTGCTGATGATATTTTTTGATAAGTCATCAAACATAAAAGAAAGCGGTCTTTTTCCATCAATAAAAAAGTGTTGGTCTTTATTGATAAAAATGCGTGCAATTAAATAACCCATATCATGTTCGCGGTTGTATTTTATCGAGTCGGAAAGGAAATTATAAATCTGAATCATACCACAAAACTCACGTAAAGGGTCTTCTTTTACGTATGGACTTTTGCTAACATAATGGTCGTTGTCAAAGTCAAAAATGTTGGTATGCATCATTATAACCAATGTATCACCACTAAACTTAAGGTGCGCCTCAAAGTCTCCTTTGTCCATATATTTTACCTCAACATTTGGGGCGTTACTACCTAGCTTGGGTCCTAACTCAGATTCAATATCGCGCATAACCATTTTAAGGTCCCTAAATATTGTTTGAGTTATATTAAATACCAACTGCTTTGTTGATGATTTTTTGCAAAGTAACTCGTGTATGTTATTTATTTTCGATTCACTCATAATTCACTTTTAACGCGTTGTTGGGTAAAATGTTTTGTGGCTTTAGTAAGCTTTTGCAAACAAAACCCTTTGTGTACTTGGCGCACCTGTTAAAACACAGGTTCCGTTTTCTTGCGGATTATTTAAAGGCACACAACGAATAGTTGCTTTGGTAAGTTCTTTTATTTTTAACTCTGTTTCTGTCGTTCCATCCCAATGTGCACTCACAAATCCGGTTTTGTTTTCTAATGCATCCATAAATTCATCCCAATTGTTTACGGTATGAATGTGTTGGTCGCGGTAGTCTAATGCTTTTTGGTAAATGTTGGTTTGAATTTGAGACAACAAGTGTTCTATTTTATGGTCAATATCAATACTGCTCATTACTTGTTTTTCTTTGGTATCCCTGCGTGCTACTTCAATACTCTCATTGGCCACATCGCGTGGGCCAATTGCAATACGCACCGGAACACCTTTTAACTCGTACTCGGCAAATTTAAAGCCCGGAGTCATGTTGTCTCTATCATCCAATTTTACTGATATTCCTCTTTTGCGCAAAGCAGTTTGTATTTCTTTGGCTTTGTTTAATACCAATGTTTTCTCTTCTTCTTTTTTACCAATAATAGGTACAATTACCACTTGTATTGGTGCTAAGTTTGGAGGTAAAACCAATCCATCATCATCGCTGTGGCTCATAATTAATGCACCCATTAAGCGGGTTGAAACGCCCCACGAAGTTGCCCAAACGTATTCTTGTTTGTTTTCTTTGGTGGTATATTTTACATCAAATGCTTTTGCAAAATTTTGTCCTAAAAAGTGCGATGTACCCATTTGTAAGGCTTTGCCATCTTGCATCAAACCTTCTATACAATAAGTTTCTAATGCACCTGCAAAACGCTCGTTGGCTGTTTTAACACCTTTAACTACAGGAACGGCTAAAATATTTTCAGCAAAATCAGCATATACTTCAAGCATTTGTTTGGTTTCTGCAATGGCTTCATCTGAAGTTGCGTGGGCTGTATGACCTTCTTGCCATAAAAATTCTGTAGTACGCAAGAATAAACGTGTACGCATTTCCCATCTTACTACGTTTGCCCATTGATTAACCAATATGGGTAAATCACGGTGAGATTTGATCCAATCTCTGTAAGTATTCCAAATAATGGTTTCAGAGGTAGGTCTAACAATTAATTCTTCTTCTAACTTAGCCGATTCGTCAACTACAATTTCACCTTTCTCGGCAGTTTTTAATCTATAATGAGTAACAACGGCACATTCTTTAGCGAAACCATCAACGTGGCTGGCCTCTTTACTAAAAAACGATTTAGGTATAAATAACGGAAAATAAGCGTTTTGATGTCCTGTTTCTTTGAAACGTTTATCTAACTCGGCTTGCATTTTTTCCCAAATGGCGTAGCCATAAGGTTTAATAACCATACAACCTTTTACGGCCGAATGCTCTGCTAAATCAGCAGATTTAACTAAATTATTGTACCATGCACTGTAGTCATCGCTTCTTTTTACTTTTTTATTATCCATTTGGTAGGAGTTTTTGGAATAGTATTTGTCTATAAGTTGAAAACGGCAACAAAATTATATTTTCACAGCTATAAAACACAGAATTATGCCATATCCTAAATTAAATATCTTTTCCGCCTTAATAATTGGTGCCATTACATTGGTTTCGTGTAATGCGCCACAAGGTGTTTTAAACAGGTTTGAGGATGATGTTTACTTCTCGCGCAAAGCCGCAGGAGGTAAGCCTGTTTATGTACCGGAGGTGGATGTGAATGAGATTATTAAAAATAATCCGCCACAATACGGAAGTGGAAATCAGTTGGAGGAGGATGTTCAACCCAATCAGTACAATGATGGTAGGGATTACACCAATCCCAATGCAGCTGAAGGTTATAAAAGATACAAAGAAGCACAGCAACGCGAAAATGAAGAAGCGGCAGTAAACAACGATGGATTTTTAAGCACAGTACCTTATGCCGGTTATGAAGAGGAAGCTAGTGAAGCAAGTTTACTGCGCAGGCAATATGCCGGGAACTATGGAGGATATTTTGCAAGACCGGGAAGGTTTAACCGCTGGGGACGACCAGGTCTGAACATTGGTTGGAACACCTTTACTGGATGGGGAGTTGGTTTGGGTTGGAACAATGGTTGGAACAACGGCTGGAATACCGGTTATGGTTTTGGATGGCCTCATTACAATAATTTTTACGATCCGTTTTGGGGCTACAACAATTGGTGCTCACCATATAATAACTTTTATAACCCATGGGGATTTAATACTTGGGGTTACAACCCTTGGGTTTACAATCCTTGGGGAGGATATTACGGATATAACAATTGGTTTGGATGGCATAGGCCTCATCATTACGTAGGTGGTTGGGGACAACACCAATTTGAAAATAACACACCAAATCGTGTTTACCGCCCACGTGGCGATGGTGCTGGAAGCAGCATGCCAAGAGGTGCAGATGGAGGAAGGGTGGCTATACCTCGTGGAGGACAAACACAAACACCGCAGCCTAATCAAGGCAAAACGGTTATGCCACGTTCAGGCAACGATGCACAATTAATAAATCGAGATGGACAACCGGTTTATGTAGCGCCAAATCAATACAGAAATACAACACCTCGCTCTTATGATTCATACCCAAAAAGTGTTGATCAAGAAAGAAACTATCGTGAGGTTGCACCTCCAAAACCACGTGAGGTAACACCAACCAGACCAAGCGGAAACAACAGAGACTATACAGCGCCAACTCCTAACAGAAACGATGCGCCAACATACCGTGGTAATGATGCACCGTCTTATCGTAGGAATGATGCACCTGCTCCAGCACCGCGTAACTATAATCCAGCTCCTTCAAGGGGCAGTGGAGGAGGGTTCTCCTCGCCACCAAGCGGAGGTAGCAGAGGCGGTTCTGGAGGTGGAGGCGGAGGTAGCGCACCTCGCTCTCGTCCACGCTAAAAATGGGTAGTTTTATTATTCTTTTAAAAAATACGCAAATGAACAAGTATAAAATTATGCTGGCTGCATTGGCAATGAGCGCCTATGCCCAAGCACAAAACGAAGCAGATATTTTACGTTACTCGCAGCAATACAATTTGGGTACTGCGCGCTCTCAAGGCGCGGGTGGTGCATTTGGTTCGGTTGGTGCCGATTTTTCATCAACCTATATCAATCCTGCTGGATTAGGATTGTATCGCAGAAATGAATTGCATTTATCTGCTGCTGTTACCGGAACACTTACTGCCGGAAATTTTTTAGGAAGCACACTTGATGATGGCAGAACAAACTTCAACATTCCATCATTTGGTATTGTGCTTAGTAAAGTTAATACTGGTTTAAATGGTGATGCTGATAAAGGAATCGTCAACTATAATTTTGCTTTTGGGCATAACCGTACCAATAATTTTCAGCAAAATATTTTTATGGAAGGTTACAATACCAGAAGCAATCTTTCACAGTTTTTTGTTGAGCAATCTAATGGTATTCCTTCAAACCAAATTAGCGCAACTGGAACCGAATTTGAATTTTATAATTTAGGTTGGAATGCTTACTTGACAGATGCTGGAAATAACAATACCTATTACTCGCGATGGTTTAGCGGGGATAATGATTACCGTATAAAACAATCACAAAAAATTGAAAAACGTGGAGCTATGGATGAGTATAATTTTTCGGGCTCCATGAATGTTGGTAATGTGTTATATTTAGGTGCAGGTTTGGTTTTTAATGATGTTCGATATCGATACAAATCTGTTTTTACAGAAAGTGATCCGAATAATACAGTTTCTAATACTTATTCAGATACATCAGGCAATTATTACCGTTCGAGTTATTTAACAACAGAAGTGAATACCGAAGGACAAGGTGTTGCTGGTAGGTTTGGATTTATTTTACGTCCAATAGATTTTTTTAGGTTTGGATTATCGATGCAAACGGCCTCACGTATTAACATGAAAGATGAATACCAATATAAAGTTGGTAGTGATATTGCTGATGTGGAGAGTCCTAAAGGAACTTACGAATACCAATTAATTACACCGGCACGTTACACTGCAAGTGCTATGTTCATGCATCCACAATTAGGTTTTATTTCGGTTGATGCCGATATGATAAACTATGCCAAAGGAAGGCTAACAGCAACAGATTTTACATTTAGTGAAGCCAATAGCCGTGCACGTGCCACATATCAAGAAGCTTATCAATTGCGCGTAGGTGCCGAAATTAAATTACAAGATGTGTATCGTTTGCGTGCAGGTTATAACCTAGCAACCAGTCCGTATAAAAATGAAATACCTGGTGTAAGTAAGGATGACTTAACACGTCAGTCGTACAGTATTGGTGCAGGTTACAACGATGGTATTTATTTTATTGACTTGGCAGTTGTTCGTACCACATTTAACGAATATTACACACCCTATCAATTAAATAATGGATACTCGCCAACGGGCAAAGCATCGCACAATATGATTAATGTTGCTGTAACTGGTGGTGTTCGTTTTTAGTAAAGCAAATGTTGTAATATTACCGTGTGATTAAAACAACTGAAACCGAAAAAACACATAAGCTAGGCATTGTGCTCTCGGGTGGCGGAGCCAGAGGTTTCGCTCACATAGGTGTACTAAAAGCCTTAAACGAAAACGGAATTTTTCCTGATGCTATTTCATCAACCAGTGCCGGAAGTATTGTAGGTGTTTTGTATGCTGATGGTTATACACCGGATGAAATCTTTGAACTTTTTTCTAAGCTTGATATTTATAAAATACTAAGTTTTTATAAACCTACATTTGGTTTGTTAAAAGCCGATGGTTTGCAACGCACGTTACAAAAACAATTGCGTGCAAAAACTTTTGAAGAACTGAAATTACCCCTACACATTTGTGCTACGAACTTTACCAAAGCACGTGTGCATTATTTTAATTCAGGAGAATTGATACCTGCTGTAATGGCAAGTTGTGCTATTCCTATGGTACTAAAACCCATGCTTATTGATGGCGATTTTTATGTGGATGGTGGTCTGATGAATAACTTACCGGTTGAACCTATTGAACCTATTTGTGATGATGTTATTGGTGTAAATGTAAATCCGGTTAGTGAGGCCAAACAGTTTACCTCTGTTAGAAATTACGCGGATAGAATTATGCACTTGGCCGTGCGTGCAAATGTTCAACCTAATATTTCTAAATGCGATATTTATATTGAACCTCCCGGATTAATGGATTTTCATTTGTTTAAGGTTTCATCTGCTCAACAAATCTTTCAAACAGGGTACGAGCATACACAAAGTATCATTCATCAAATTAAGGATGATTTGTTTTAGGGGTTAATTATCAGTTGTTTTGATTGATGGTTGATGCCGTTTTATAATCTTGGCATTGCATTTGATTAAGTCGAGTTATAAATTAATTTTGAACCCAAACTTTAACACACTTTTACTATGAAAAATCAGGTAAGTAAGCTGCTAAGTGCAGCAGTATTATTAGGTGCAATGGCTAGCGTTACTGTAGCTTGTAAATCAAAAAAAGGAACACCTATTGAAAAACAAACCGGAGCTACAGAA
This sequence comes from uncultured Chitinophaga sp., assembly GCA_964603255.1. Classification (GTDB taxonomy): domain Bacteria; phylum Bacteroidota; class Bacteroidia; order UKL13-3; family UKL13-3; genus UBA6183. Next base: position 15,610 of record CAZRVA010000022.1, on the reverse strand, counting down.
ATTAGCGTTCCGTTTACAGGCAAAGATTACGAAACCAATAAAGAAATTTTTAGAGCGCGTTCATCAGGAAATAGTATTGATATGGTTACCGCTAAAAAGATTGCGTTACAAAATGCAAAAAGTGAAATGGCCGGTATGATTCAAACCACCATGAAAAAAGTAACAGAGCAATACACCAACCAACGTCAGATTGGAACTAACCAAGAGTTTAGCAACAAGTTTGAAGAGTTGGCACGTGAGGTTACCAACCAAAGCTTAACTGATGTAGCTGTAATTGGTGAGAAAATTTTTAAAGAAACCAACAACACTTATACCTATTGGGTAGCTATTGAGGCTAACAAGAAAACAGTTTTGGAAGGCATGGACAAGGCAATAGGTCAGAACCAAAAAATTGCGCAAGACTACGATAAGAAAAAATTTGAAGAGATATTTAACAGCGAGATGGAGAAGTTGGCTAAAGAAAGAGCTGGCAACTAATTTCACTGCATCACCCAAACAAAAAGAACACACGGAGAATACCCACTGCGTGTTCTTTTTGTTTATCAGTAAATTCATTTACATCAACCCAAACCCATGTTAAAATATTTACCAATATTAATTGCTGTTTTTATGTTGGCTTCATGTGCATCACACAAAGCCAATAAAAAACCTGCATGGGTAAACCAGCGCCCTGTTAACGATGCTTACTATGTGGGTGTGGGAATCGCACAAAAAAATAATAACACCCAAAACTATCAGCAAGCTGCTAAAAAAGAAGCGTTAAACGATTTGATTTCAGAAATTAAAGTGAATGTTTCTTCTAACTCTGTACTTCAATCAATGCAAAACAATGCAGAGTTTAAACAGCAGTTTGAAAGTTTGGTGAAAATAACTGCCCTAAATGAAATTGAAAACTATGAGGTGGTTGATAGTTGGGAAAATGCCGATTATTTTTGGATTTACATGCGTTTAAATAAATCGCAGTATGCCGAAATGCGCAGGAAAAGAATGCAAAATGCACTAGCCCGTGCCGAAGATTTTTTTACACGAGCCGAAGAGTTAGATATTAAAACAAACTATGTGCAAGTGTTGCGTTTAAAATTAAAAGCACTTACTTCCATACAAGATTATTTAAACGAAGATTTACAGACTTATCATGCCGGTAAAAATGTGCAATTGGTAAATGAGTTGATTTCATCCATTCAAAAACAATTGTTTTTGGTATCGGTAAAAAGTAAAGTTGGTTTATTGAGTGGTAAAGTAGGTAAACCAATTCAGCATCCGTTTGATGTGGAAGTGTTTTTTAGTGATACATCACAAGGTAAATTAATGGTGCCTTATTTGCCAATGAAAATGATTGTTGAGCAGGGTAAAATGGATTTTGGTGCCCAAACTCAAACCGATCAGGGTGGTATTGCCTCTTTTAGTGTGGCACGTATTTTAGCTCGAGATCCAATTCAACTGTTGCGTTTAACTGCCGATGTACAAGGCATTGTAAAAAACGATAGCGTTAATTACGCTTTGAATAATGTGCTCAAAAACATTGATGCACCTAGTACAACTGTTCGGGTTACTGTTGCACCTATTAAAGTTTTTATTGAAGCTGATGAACAAAATTTATCACAAAAGTTGGCCTCGCATCCGTTAGAAACTTTTATTAAAAAGAATTTGGTTATGGCAGGGTGCAACTTTGTTACCAACAAGCAAGAGGCCGATTATTTGTTGAAACTTACATCAAACACCAAACCTTTAGGTGTTATTTGGGGCAATATGCAAAGTGCAGCTTTAAACATGTCGGTTAGTTTGGTTGATAATAAAAATCAAGCCGAAATTTTTAAAGACGGATTACAAGAAATAAAAGGTTTTCAAACCACACCGGAAACAGCCGGTATTGATGCTTACAAAACAGCTGAGCAACAATTTTATAAAAATGTATATCCGCGTTTGTTGGATGAGTTATTGAAAGTAGAACAGTAATTTAATTGTTTGTATACCCGTTAGTTTACCGGTAATTTTTATGATTGCCGAGTAGTCTGGAGTTTTAGGGCATTTTCTGATTTTGACCATAATGAGTGTTTTCCATAATAAAATCCCAATAGCATAAAAAACGCTTTCCTTTTGGGTTGGCACCCAAACCGCCTTCACTTTTTTCTTGATAAAAAAGTAAACAAAAAATCAAGGCTTACGACAATTTTACAACAATCTACTGAGTACGTTTTTTCCGCGCAATCCAAGCCACTGCGTTTCTGGATTGCTTCCAATGGCCATTGCACAAACGTCCTCATTGATTGTTATGTAAAATTCTCGTAGGCCGATAGAATCCTTCATACGTTATCTAATGTAAGAGCGTTTCCTCATTAATAACTACCTGGTTTTATTACAAACTGGTATGTCTGCGTATATGCGTTTAATTAATACAACAATTCGTCTAAGGCACTTCTGAACTCATTTTGCGTTTTTAAATCGCTTTTTTGTTTGGCCAGTTCAAACCCTTTTTCCAATATAAGTTGTGCTTCATTTTCGCGGTTTTGTTGTGTAAACAAAATGCCTAATTGGTAGTGTGAAGCCACATGGTTTGTATCAACCTCCAACACTTGATTAAAGTACTTTTCTGCTACATTTACATCGCCCATTCCTAAATACTCCATTCCCATAGCATATAGTAAAAATGTGTCATTGGGTTGTTTTTCAAGCATTTCAGCTAATTTTTGTAATCTTATATTTGACATTTGTTAAAAGCATTTTTTGGTTACTTTTGCTGCACTTTTTAGCAAAGTAATTATATGAAAATATTAGTTTGTATCAGTAATGTGCCCGACACAACTACGAAGGTAACTTTTACCGACAATAACACGAAGTTTAACACAGCGGGCGTACAATTTATCATTAACCCTTATGATGAATTAGCACTAACACGTGCTTTAGAAATAACAGAAAAACAAGGAGGAACTGTAACCGCAATTAATGTAGGTTTAGCAGATGCAGAACCAAGCATTAGAAAAGCATTGGCTATTGGAGCAAATGATGCTGTTCGTATTAATGCAGAACCTGTAGATGCTTACTTTGTAGCTGAGCAAATAGCTGCCTACGCAAAAGCCGAACAGTTTGATTTGATATTAACCGGTCGTGAATCTATTGACTATAACGGAGGTTTAGTTTGTGGTTTATTGGCAGAAATGTTGGGTATACCTTCAGTTAACGTTATTACCACAATAGAAGTTGAAAATGGTGTTGCAACCATGGAGCGTGATATTGATGGTGGTAAAGAAAAAGTAAGCTGCAAATTACCTTTAGTGGCAAGCGCGCAAAAGGAATTAACCGAACCTCGAATCCCTAATATGCGTGGTATTATGGCCGCTCGTACCAAACCATTAAAAGTGGTTGAAGTAAGTGGCGATTTAAAAACATCTGCAACTGTTGGTTTCGAGTTACCAGCTGCAAAAGGTGGTGTTAAATTAATTCCGGCCGAGCAAGCAGAACAATTAATTGATTTGTTACACAACGAAGCCAAAGTAATCTAATCCTTAAAGAAAAAAATTATGATTTTAGTATACGCAGAAAGTATTGACGGTAACTTTAAAAAATCAACATTTGAAGCGGTTTCATACGCAGCAGGTATTGCACAAAGCAACGGTACAACTTGTGTTGCAGTGAGCATTGGTAATGTTGATGATGCTAAACTTGCCGAGTTAGGAAATTATGGTGCTGATAAGGTTGTAGCTGTAAACAGTGGTAAATTAGCCACGTTTAACGCTGAGGCTTATGCTAAAGCATTTGCCACAGTTGCTGCTACCGAAGGTGCAACTATTGTAGTATTATCAAATACATACAGCGGTAAAGCAATTGCGGGCCGAGTAGCTGCAAAATTAAAAGCAGGTATTGCATCGGGTGTAATTTCTGTACCAAACACAACAAGTGGTTTTGTAGTTCGTAAAACGGTATTTAGTGGTAAAGCATTTGCTGATGTAAATTTAACTACAGCTGTAAAAGTATTGGCTATCACTCCAAATACATTCGACACCAAAACTTTTGGTAAAACTGCAACGGTTACAACTGCCGATGGTGGTTTATCTGATGCTGATTTTATTACTAACTCTGTGGAAGTTTCTCGTGTTACAGGAAAAATTCCTTTAACAGAGGCTGAGTTAGTGGTAAGCGCAGGCCGGGGAATGAAAGGTCCTGAGCATTGGGGTATAATTGAGGAGTTAGCTCAAGTGTTAGGAGCAGCAACAGCTTGCTCTAAACCGGTAAGTGATATGCATTGGCGTCCACACAGCGAGCACGTTGGTCAAACAGGTATTACCATTAAACCAAATTTGTACATTGCAGTTGGTATTAGTGGTGCTATTCAGCATTTAGCAGGTGTTAGTTCAAGCAAAGTAATTGTAGCAATTAACAAAGATCCGGAAGCTCCTTTCTTTAAGGCGGCTGATTACGGTATTGTTGGTGATGCTTTTGATGTATTACCAAAAATTCTTGATGCTGCCAAAAAGTTAAAAGCTGCTAACTAAATAACAATATTAATAGTTAATTAAAGCTGTCTCAATAGGGGCAGCTTTTTTTGTTTGGGTTGATTTGTATTTTAAATTCTTATTATCTTGCCCCACTTATCAACTATTGTTATGTCTGCTAGAAAACCAGCTTTAAGTTTCATTTTTATTACCTTACTTATTGATGTAATTGGTTTTGGAATTATTATTCCTGTTATACCAAAGCTAATCATGGAATTAACAGGTGGCGGTATGAGCGATGCTTCTGTTTATGGCGGTTGGTTAATGTTTTCATTTGCAGCCATGCAATTTATTTTTTCGCCAATATTTGGTGGGTTGAGTGATCAATATGGCAGACGTCCTGTTATTTTAATTTCGCTGTTTGGTTTTGGGCTTGATTACATTTTGGTAGCATTGGCTCCTAACATAGGTTGGTTGTTTTTAGGACGAATATTTGCAGGTATAACCGGAGCGAGTTTTACTACTGCTAGTGCATATATAGCAGATGTAAGCACTCCTGAAAAACGCGCGCAAAATTTTGGAATGATTGGGGCCGCGTTTGGTCTGGGGTTTATCATAGGTCCGGTAATTGGTGGTTTGTTAGGACAATTTGGTTCGCGTGTTCCATTTTATGCTGCTGCAGGTATTACCTTTATAAATTGGTTATATGGATATTTTGTTTTGCCGGAATCATTGAGCAAAGAAAACCGCAGACCATTTGATTGGAAACGTGCAAATCCCATTGGATCGTTGATGCATCTCAGAAAATATCCAGTAATATCAGGCCTAGTTGTATCATTAGTTTGTATTTATATTGCTGCACATTCGGTACAAAGCACATGGAGTTATTTTACCATGGAAAAGCTAAAATGGGATGAGTCGATGGTTGGTTATTCTTTAGGTGTTGTAGGTATCTTGGTGGCATTGGTACAAGGTTTTTTAATTCGTTACACCACACCCCTGTTTGGACCTAAAAAATCTGTTTATATCGGATTAGCACTTTATACCACCGGCTTATTGTTATTTGCCTTTGCGAGCCAAACTTGGTTAATGTTTGCCTTTTTAATTCCGTATTGTTTAGGCGGAGTTGCGGGTCCTGCATTGCAGGGTTTAATGAGTAACCAAGTTCCGGCCAACGAGCAAGGTGAATTGCAAGGAGCTTTAACAAGTTTGATTAGTGTAACTTCTATTATTGGTCCGCCATTAATGACCGGTTTATTTGCTTTTTACACCAAACCAAGCACATCTGTTTATTTTCCGGGAGCGCCTTTTTTGGCAGGAGCCATTTTTATGTTGATTAGTTTGCTAATGGCAATGCGAACTCTTAAAAGTAATGGGATTAAATAACAACAAGATGATTTATAACAAAAACGCAGCGAGAAGCTGCGTTTTTTATTTATATTTTTTAATACGATTAAGCTCTTAACGTAGCTCCCAATTCTTTTTCAAACTGTTTAATAAGTTTGTTCATGGTTGTTTCAATTTCTTCATCCGTTAATGTTTTTTCGGTGTTTTGAAGAATAAAACTAATGGCATATGATTTCTTTCCTTGGGCAATTTTATCGCCTTCGTAAACATCAAACACATTCATTTCTTTCAATAATTGTTGTTCTGTTTTACGTGCAATTTTTTCAATTTCTGCGTAGGTCGATTTTTTATCTAACACTAAAGCTAAATCTCTTCGCACTGCAGGGAATGTAGAAATGGCTTGAAGTTTTAATGTACTACCCATACTCAACTCGCAAAGGTTATCCCAATTAAAGTCGGCAAACCAAACATCATCAGTTAAATCAAATTGTTTGCGTGTTTTTGCATCAACCCCACCAAACACAACCAATACCTTTTGTTGTGAATTTATGGTAGTTTGGTTCAATAATGTTCCATTACTATCTGTAACAATATCTGTTTTTTTGATGCCCGCTTTTTTAAGGATGTTTACTATTAGCGATTTGATGGTGTAATAGGTATTTGCTTTTGCAGCACCATGCCAACTTTCGCCTTGTTGTTTGCCAAGCATAAACAAGCTCAGGTGCATTTGTTCTGAGTAGCCATTGTTGGTTTTGATATATGTTTTGCCAAACTCATACAAGTGCATATCTGTGGCTTTGCGGTTACGGTTATATTGTAAAACCTCAAGTCCGTTGTAAAGCATGCTTAAACGCATTACATCTAAATCGCTACTTAACGGATTTAATAGTTTAACTGCGTTTTGTAAAGTTTCTTCTGTGTAATACGCACTTTTAGTGATGCTGTTGTTTAACATTTCGTTAAAGCCATTATCTGTTAAATAATCGCTTAACTTATTACGTAAAGCAAACTGCGCATTTTCTGCACTGTTACTAATCGATGAGGTTACACGCGTTGGGATTTCGATATTATTTAAACCATAAATGCGCAATACTTCTTCGGCCACATCAGCATGTCTGGTAACATCTGTGCGGTAGGTTGGTACACTTAAATACAACGACTCATTACTTTCTTTTATGATGGTAAAATCAAGTGCCAATAAAATACGTTTAACTTCAGCAAGTTCAATATGTTGACCAATTAACCTATAAAACTTGTCTAAATTAAAATCAACCTCTGCTGGTGCAACCGCTGTTGGATAAACATCAACCACCTTACTGCTAACTTCACCTCCTGCAATTTCTGTAATTAACTCAACTGCTCGGGCAAGTGCTTTAATGGTAATCTCTACATCAGTGCCACGCTCGTAACGGAAACTTGCATCAGTGCTCAATCCGTGGTGCTTAGCTGTTTTACGAACCGAAGCAGGATTAAATGTTGCACTTTCAATAAATATTTCTGTTGTGTTGTTGTTAATACCACTATCAAGTCCACCAAACACACCACCAATTGCAACAGGTTTTTCTCCATCACAAATCATGCATTCGTTACCGGTTAATACTCTTTCTGTTTTATCAAGTGTGGTGAATTTTGTTCCTGCATTTACCTTACGAACAACAATTTTTTGTTGGGCTAAATTCGCTGCATCAAATGCATGTAAGGGTTGACCCAACTCGTGCATCACATAATTGGTAATGTCTACAATATTGTTGATAGGAGACAGGCCAATTACACGCAAACGGTTTTGCAACCAAGCCGGTGATTCTGCAACTTTTACCCCACTAACATTAATACCACTATATCGAATGCAGTCGTTGTCTTCAATGCTTACACTGATTTTATCAGCATTTACTTGTGGTATTTCAAAGTTTGATGTTTGAATGTTTGCATTGGTTACAGCACGTAAATCGCGGGCCACACCTAAATGAGAGGCTGCATCACCGCGGTTAGCCGTTAAACCAATTTCTATCAAATAATCGCTGTAGTTTTCAAAATATTTAGTTGCAGGTGCACCAATTTCATAACCGTTAGGCAAAACCAAAATACCATCATGACTTTCTCCCAAGCCTAACTCATCTTCGGCACAAATCATTCCTTCACTTACTTCTCCTCTAATTTTTGATTTTTTTATTTCAAATGGTTCGCCTTTGGTTGGATGTACTGTGCATCCAACAGTAGCAACCAATACTTTTTGTCCGGCAGCTACATTAGGCGCGCCACATACAATATGTAGTAATTCCGGGCCACCAACATCAACAGTAGTTACACTAAGTTTATCGGCATTGGGGTGCTTAGCGCAGGTTTTTACTTCACCTACCACAATACCTTCTAGTCCGCCTTTGATACTATTAAAAGGAGTGATTCCTTCTACTTCTAAACCTGTGCCCGTTAGCAATTCGTCTATTTTCTCAGGACTAAGGTTTGTATTTATCAGGGTGTTTAACCAATTGTATGATATTTTCATGTGCTGCTTTACTTATTAATATTTGCTGCCGCTTTTAAAGTTTGCGAAAATAGTAAAATTTTGTTTGCATGGAGAGATAATAGTTGATTAGTTATTGGTTGATTAGTTGATAGATTATTGGTTTATTGTTTGGAGTTTATGGTTTATTGTTCATTGTTTATTGATGGGGTATGTCCTAATTTCAAAATTTAATATTGGTTACGCTGAACTTCAATTCTAAGATCCAAGATCCAACATCGAGCTTCTAGCCTCCAACCTCCAACTTCCAACTTTTGCTTCACTGTGTATATCTTGGCTAATAACCTTTTGCATGATGTGCAGATTTAGCATTTACTTTGCTCAAAATTATTTACAGTGAAACCCACATTAGTTTTAGGTGCCACACCAAATCCCGATAGGTACGCCTACAGAGCAACTGTTATGCTGAGGGATTACGGACATGAAGTTGTTTTATACGGAATTAAAAAGGGCGATATTGCCGGAATCACTATTCATAACACCGCTCCAAAAACAGAGGTTGATACGGTTACGTTGTATGTTGGTCCGCAAAACCAACCACCCTATTACGATTACATTTTAAGTTTAAAACCACGGAGGGTAATTTTTAATCCGGGTACGGAAAATACTGAGTTTGAAAATTTGCTGAAACAGCATAACATTGAACCTATAATTGCATGTACATTAGTGATGTTAACCACCAATCAATACTAAAATAGCAGGTACTTTAATCCATATGAAAAGAAATATACAAATTGTATTAGCCCTAGTGGCTTTTGTTGCAGTAGCTTGTCAATCACCCAAAGAAAAAGCGTTAAAAGAAATTGAAGCATTACAAGTTCAGGACAGCGTTTTTAGTATTGAAAACATGGCCAAAGAAAAAGATGCTTACATTGCGTTTGCTGATAAATATCCGGATGACGAACGTACACCCGAGTTTTTATTTAAAGCCGGACAAAGTATGGGTGCCATTGCTTCTCAAACCAAAGACATGAAAATGCATGAAGATGCCATTGCAATTTTTAAACGTATTCAAGATAATTATCCTAAACATCATTATGCAGAAGAAGCATTATTTTTAAGTGGTTTTGTATACGAAAACCATTTAGGTAACATCGAAAAAGCAAAAGCTACTTACCAAGAGTTTATTGAAAAATACCCAACAAGTGAATTGGCCGAAGACGCACAATTTGCTATTGATAACCTAGGTGTATCTCCTGAAGATATTATTAAACGTGCCCAACAAGGCGCTGCTGCTGATAGCACATTGGTAAATTAATTACCTTGCACTAAGCATGTCGTGACTAAATTCTTTGGTTAAAAAATCAAGAACCTCTTGTCGCGACATGTTTTCTGTTACGTGGCCCTCTTTAGCAACAGACATCGTACCTCTTTCTTCACTCACCACAATTGCAACAGCATCTGTTTGCTCTGTTATTCCAATAGCTGATAAATGCCTTAAACCATATTTGCTCTGGTGTTCAGGATTTTCGCTTACGGGCAAAACTGCATTAGCTGCTTTAATTTTACCATTGGCAATAATTACAGCTCCATCGTGTAAAGGACTGGTTTTATTAAAGATACTCAACAGTAATTTTTTAGTGATGTGCGCATCCAAAACTTCTCCACTTGCGCCAATAAACTTCATTTCACTGGTTTTAGGAAATACCAGCAATGCCCCGGTATAGCTTGATGCCAAGGTTTCGCAGGCATCTGCAATGTCATCATAATTGGTGTTAAAGTTTTTTTCTACCTTCCAGTTCCAAGGTAAAAACCTGAAAATAGATTGGTTTTCGCCTGCAAATCTTCCTCTACCTATTAGCAGTAAAAACTTTCTAATCTCTTGTTGAAATACAATTAAAATTGCTAGGAACCCAACTTTGGTAAATTCACCCAATACGGTTTCCATGAGTGGCATTTTAAAAAATCGCACCAATAACCACGCAAGGTATATGGTAAGTAACCCGGCCATCATATTAAACGCCAAACTACCTTTTAACATACGGTATAATTGATAAATAATACCAATCAACAATACCAAGTCAACAAGGTTTATAAGGGTAAAATGATAACTGTATATTTCAAATATTTCCATAAGTAGCGTTTACAATTTTAATACAATCTGCAGCTTCTTTTACATCATGCACACGCAAAATTTTTGCTCCGTTAAGCAAAGCTAATGTATTAACCACTGTAGTTCCGTTTAATGCACCTAATGCATCTGTTTGGGTTATTTGTTGTATCATTTTTTTTCTTGATACACCAACAAGTAACGGTAATCCTGTAATTTGAAAATGGTTAAGTTCCTTCAGCAATTGGTAGTTTTGTGCTAATGTTTTTGCAAAACCAAATCCGGGATCAATGATTAAATCAACAATACCAGCCTGCTTAGCTGCTGCAATTTTCTGATTAAAATATTCCAACACATCCAATGTAACATCAGCATATTGGGTAAACTGCTGCATGGTTTGAGGTGTTCCTCTTTTGTGCATCATAATGTAAGGCACTGCTTTTAAAGCACCAACAATATCTAACATGTCGGCATCATCATCGCCACTGCTAATGTCGTTTATAATATGAGCGCCTGCTTCAATTGCGTATTTGGCAACCTTAGCCCTAAATGTATCAATTGATAAAATGGCTTGAGGTAAATGTTTATTGAGATGCTCAACTGCAGGTACTACACGGTTCAGTTCATCATCCACACTAATATCTGCGGCACCGGGTCTTGTGCTGTATCCGCCTAAATCAATAAAAGTTGCACCTTGGGCAAGCATATGCTCAGCTTTGGCCAAAAGTTGGTCGAGCGCGCCCATGCGGCTTCCCTCAAAAAAACTATCGGGGGTAACATTTAAAATGCCCATAACTGTAGGTTGACTTAAAACCAATAACTTACCACGGCAGTTTAGTGATAATTTTGTATTTGACGCTTGTAATTTGGGTATGTCCATTATTTTTGTGTGCTTTACAAATTAAACATTACCATTTTGATAAATCAAACTTCAGCACAATACGACAATGTTATTCAGAAGTGTCGCCACATTTTTTTGAGTAAAAGCAAAGATTATGGCACTTCGTGGCGCATCATGCGATTGAGTTCAATTGCCGATCAAATTTTCATCAAAGCACAACGCATCAGAACCATAGAAGAAAAAGGTAACATGAAGGTTGATGAAGGCGTAGAGAGTGAATTTATGGGTATTGTTAACTATTGTGTAATTGCTTTAATTCAAATGGAATTAAAAGATAATTCTGATTTAGATGTTGACATAGATACCTTAACTAAGTTATACGACAAACATGTGCTTGAAACCAAAACATTGATGATGCAAAAAAATCATGATTACGGTGAAGCTTGGCGCGATATGTTAGTAAGTACATTTACTGATATGATTTTAATGCGCTTGTTACGTATTCGTCAAATACAATCAAGTGATGGCAAAACAATAATGAGCGAAGGTATTGATGCCAATTTTGCTGATATGATTAACTACAGTGTTTTTGCATTGATTCATTTAACTGGAGAAGCCAAATAAAACTATTAAGTAAAAACTAAGTTTAACAAGGTAGGTATTGCAATAATTTTGCGAATTAACTTTAACTAAAAACATAATTACAACATGAAAGCATTAACACAAATAAGCAGAATTTTAGTTGGTGTGTTATTTATTATTTCGGGTTTTATTAAAGCTAATGATACTATTGGTTTTAGTTTTAAACTGGTAGAATATTTTGAAATTTTTAACATGCATTTTTTTGTAGATTATGCAGTAGGCATGGCTATGTTCATTTGTATTTTCGAAATTATGGTGGGTGTGGCTTTGTTACTTGGGGCCTACACACGTTTAAACATGTGGCTGTTGTTGTTAATGATTGTGTTTTTTACCATACTTACCGGGTATAGTGCTATTACCAACAAGGTAACAGATTGTGGTTGTTTTGGTGATGCAATCAAGTTAAAGCCTGTTGAATCGTTTTTAAAAGATGTGGTGTTATTGGTGTTTATCTTAATTATGTTCTTCGGGCAAAAACACATCAAACCTTTAGTTGCCAATAAAACCATTATGAGTATTGCATTGGGAGTATCTTTATTGGTCACTACTTTCTTTACTTTTAACACATACATGTTTTTACCTAAAATAGATTTTTTACCATATAAAGTAGGTAACGATATTGGGCAGTTAATGACTTTACCTCCCGATGCCAAACGCGATTCTGTTGCTATGGTGTTTATTTATGAAAAAGATGGACAACGTTTTGAATTTGGTGTAAACGAAGTTGGCAATGTTGATGATACATATAAGTTTGTTGATAGGATTGACAAAGTAATTGTTGAAGGAGATAAAGCGCCAATTCACGACTTTAAATTGTTTGATATCAATGGACAAGATTACACTGATACATTGTTGATGCAAAGGGGATTTAAAATGATTTTGGTTCAAACCAACATCAACAAATCCAGAAGAGGAATTGAATCGCAAATAGCGCAATTAGCTAACGATTGTGCCGCAGCAGGAATTCCTTTTTGGGCATTAACCAATACCGCATTAACAGAAGTAGAGCCATATCGCCACGAACATCAGTTTGCATTTAACTATTATAACATGGATGCTACACCGCTAAAATCGATGGTGCGCAGTAATCCGGGGTTAATGCTAATGAAGGATAATGTGGTGATTAAAAAATGGAGTGCCTATGGTATACCCACTTTCGAAAAAGTAAAGTTGTACATGGAAGGTAAAGTTGGTCCAAGAGGAATTAGAAAATAAAATTTAACCATGGCTGCCTGTAAAGGCAGCCATTTTATTATGCATATATACTTAATAGGATTTATGGCTGTGGGTAAAACCACGTTTGGTAAAAAGCTTGCACGTGCTTTGGCTTTGCCATTTATTGATACCGATAAGTTGATAGAGCAGCAAACCCACAAGACCATCGAACAACTTTTTGAAGAATTAGGAGAAGATGAATTCAGAAAGTTAGAAGCTGATGTGTTACGTAATTTACCCGCACATAAATCTTATGTAGTTGCCACAGGAGGAGGTTTGCCATGTTATTATGATAACATGTTATTTATGAACGAAACTGGACTTACGGTGTATTTAAATGCCGAACCAGCATTTATTTTTAGTCGTTTGGTACGTGCAAAGAAGCCAAGACCCTTGGTAAAAGGACTAAAAGGTGACGAATTATTACAATTTATAACCCACAAATTGGGGCAAAGAGCGGCATTTTACAGCCAAAGTAAGTTAACCTTAAGTTTGCCTGAAAAAGAGCCGGAAAGCCTTGTAAATACTGTGCTTTCGGTGTATAATGGGTAACAGTTAATAGAGGCAGAGAGCCGTAAAACCGCGCTATTGTTGAAAACCTGTGAAAATCTAATTTCAAAAAAATAGCAAAAAACCTTCGCAGGTACTTGTTTTATTCAGCATTGTTGCTAAGTTTGTTATGGTAAAACAACAAACACTTTAATTATTATCAACTATGAACAAGTCTGATTTAATCGACAAAATCGCACATGATGCGAAATTAACAAAAGTTCAAGCTGCAGCTGCTTTAGATTCTTTCATGGCCGCTACACAAACTGCTTTGAAAAAAGGTGACAAACTTATTTTAGTAGGTTTTGGTACTTTTTCTGTAACTAAGCGTGCAGCACGTAAAGGTCGTAACCCACAAACTGGTAAAGAAATTAACATCCCAGCAAAAAAGGTTGTTAAATTCAAAGCTGGTGCTGGCTTACAAGGCAAAATCAAGTAATTATAACTTGATCAAAAAATTAAAAATCCTGTTCGCAAGAATGGGATTTTTTTTTGTAGTTGGTTGTTCACTTCTGCGCTAAAGCTTCGAAGTGCTATGGGTTGATTAGTTGATGTGTTTACCACCCCGTCCTGCGGCCACCTTGAAAATAGTGGACTTGCTTCGGTACCTCTTGCTAGGCAGGGAACACTTCCACACAATATTTTACTGCTTCTATTTACTTTATTTAATCACAAAAAATATTGTTGGTACGCGCTGCTCCACTGCTAGGGGAGCTGTCGTGAATGGGTCTAGCTTGGCCACGACTGAGGGGTACTTATTTAATCACTCGAATAGGCTGATGCTTTCAAAATAAATTATTCTTAAACGTTAAATCCTCCCCAATGCCAAAGGCTTTGCTCTGCGCCTCTCTTTCTCAAACCGACCATGCTCTAATCCTCGCAAAACTATTTGCAGACCTCTGCGTTTTTCTTTTTTACCGCAGAGAACCGCGGAGTTTTCGCAGATATATATAGAGGTCAAAGTCTACCGCTTCTGAGGAAAAGGAGTTTGCTTCGCAAATATTATATGAAAGTTAATTGTTGATTTAAAGTTAAACTCTCCCCAATGCCGAAGGCGTTGCTCTGTGAACCTCAAAATCTGGAATAAGCAATGCTCAAATCCTCGTAAGACTATTTGCAAAACCTGACAGACGCTTCGGTCTGCACCTATGGTCTGCGATAAAAATTGGGAAAGGCTATTGCACAGAGCTACTCGGAGGTAACACAGAGTTTCACAGAGGTATTTCTAAATTGAATGTTCTGCTTATTTCTTCGCAAGACTATTTCTAATAGTCTGCGTTAAAAAAAACAGATAAATCAAATTCTTGTATTGAAACTTGATGTTACGATAATCAAAACTTTAACATTCAGAGTTCAGTATTAGCTACGCTGAACTACGTTTCATTATTCATGATTAACTCCACTGAACTCCGTTTCGTGCTTCGATTTTCGGATTTAATATTTCCCCCTGTTAACTCAAATACACATTCACTTTGCCTTTTGTGATGGTAACTTCAATGTGTTCTTGCAAGGTGGTGCTTAGCGCGGTTCCTACGTAGTTTGCTTTTACCGGAAAGGATATGTGGTTTCTATCAACCAAAACCAATGTTTGTATTTTACGTGCTTTGTCGCTTACCAAAGGAATTAATGAGTAAAGCATGGTTTTACCTGTGTTTAAAACATCATCAACCACAATTACCACTTTATCTTTTACCGTAAGTTTGTTGTTGCTTAGTATAACCTGTTTTTGTGCCGGGTTACTTTTATCTAGCACAATATCAGTTACTGATAATTTTATTTTACAAATTTCTGCCAGCTCTTTGCACAGCAATTCGGCAACTTTAACTCCGCGACCTTCAATACCGGCAATTACCAGTTCTTTTTCGTTAAAATTATTTTCATACACCTGGTAAGCAAGGCGTTTTAAAATTTGTTTTACTTGTTTGTCGCTTAAAATTTGGGTTTTGCCACTCATCATGCTACAATTGTAGTGATTTTTCGACAAAAAATAATTTTGTGCCGGCTCAAGCCCAATC
>CAZRVA010000021.1:0-33087 GCA_964603255.1 uncultured Chitinophaga sp. | reverse complement strand
GCTTCGGTCTCGATGCAGACTATTCGTCTGCATTCGAATCCCTCACTCTCCGCCACTTGAAATTAACCCGCGACAGCGGGTTTTTTTGTGCCTAATTCTGTGCATAACTTGTGTTGAATTGCACAAGAACTCCACATATTTTCGTACCATATAGACACGAACAATGAAATTCATCGTAAATAGCACAACACTTCTAAAACAACTATCAAACATTGATGGGGTTGTAGTTTCAAAACCTATCATCCCTATCCTTAACAACTTCTTGTTTGATATTAAAGACGGAGAGCTAAAAATATCTTCAACCGATTTGGAAACTACCATGACCACGGCCATTAAGGTAGAAGCCAAAGAGGAAATGAGCATTGCTATTCCATCTAAAACCACGATTGATTTACTAAAAACATTAGCAGATCAACCGCTTGCTTTTTCTATCAACCTTGAAAAAGGTGCGGTAGAAATTAAGTACGATACAGGCCGTTTTAAACTAACTGCCCAAAAAGGTGATGAGTTTCCTAAAAATCCGGTGGTTGAAGATGGCAAAAAGTTTGTTATCCCTGCAAAAGTTTTACAACGTGCCATCACTAAAACGGTTTTTGCAACCAGCAATGATGAACTTCGTTTAAACCTTACTGGTGTTTATGTTCAGTTAACTGCAAGCGATATTACTTTTGTAGCAACAGATGCAAATCGTTTGGTTCGTTACAATAGAGCAGATGTTAATCCGGGTGTGGAAGAATCGTTTATATTGCCTAAAAAAGCTTTGAACCTTTTAAAGTCTTCGTTGCCAAATGATGATACCGAAGTTACTGTTGAGTTTAACCGCTCAAATGCATTCTTTACTTTTGGTGATGTAAGTTTAATCTGTCGTTTAATAGACGAGAAATATCCTGACTACAACGCAGTGATACCAAAAGAGAATCCAAACGTTTTACAAATTGATAAAAACGAATTTTCAGTGGGTGTTAAACGTGTGTCTATAACATCAAACAAAACCACACACCAAATTCGTTTAAAACTTGCAGGTAGCGAGTTAACCATTAGCGCAGAGGACATTGATTTTGAAAACGAAGCTCAAGAAAAATTAAAGTGCGAATACACAGGCGAAGATTTAGAAATTGGCTTCAACTCTAAATACTTATCAGAAATGATTAGCGCTGTTGATACTTCTGAGTTAAAATTAGAAATGAGTCAGCCTAACCGTGCAGGTGTTTTAACACCAATTAATGGTGATGAAGGCGAAAATATTTTGATGTTGGTAATGCCAATGATGTTGAACAGCTATTAATTATTGATTTTTTATATAAATCAGCCCGACTATCAAAAAGTAGTCGGGCTTTTTATTTACTTAACATAAATTGCCCTTAAATTAAATTAGTAACATGAGAAAATTACTTTTAGTATTACTTATTCCGATGATGGCAACGGCACAGCAAAAGATGCTTACCGTTGAAGATGCCGTGATGAAACAACGCTCAACACTTGGCCCCGCGAGATTAATGGGTTTAGCATGGGTACCACAAAGTGCTAAGTTCACTTACATTGCAAAAAAAGATGGTAAAGATTGCGTGGTGATGCAAGATGCCGCAACACTTAAAAGAGATACTGTTTTAACGCTTGATCAATTTAATGATATTAGAGGTAAGGCTGAAGTTAAACTAAAACCAGTGGAGCGTTTGCCCATGGTAAGTTGGTTAAGTGAAAGTAGTTTCCGTTTTAACATCAAACAAAATCTTTTCGTTGCTGATATAAAAACGGGTAAAGTAGATGTGTTTTGTTATTTGCCTGAGGGTGCAGAAAATACCGACATCGAGACCAATACAGGTAAAGTAGCTTATGTAAACAATCATAACCTATGGGTAAGCTCAAAAGCATCTGTTTTGCAAGGCGGATCATCAACTGCAGATAGTGGTGACGATACCAAAGGTGATATGTTAACAAAAGATGGTGCTTATGGTTTAGAATACGGAACTTCTGTTCATCGCAATGAGTTTGGTATTGATAAAGGAACATTTTGGTCGCCAAAGGGCAATAAAATTGCCTACTACCAAATGAACGAAAGTATTGTTACTGATTACCCAATTTACAACTTAAACAATAAGCCAGCAAGTACTAAAAACATGAAATACCCTATGGCCGGTGATGCAAGCCATGTGGTAAGTGTTTATGTACATGATTTTGCTAAAAAGCGTACTGTTAAATTAGTAACCGGAACTCCGCTTGAGCAGTATTTAACAAATGTAGCTTGGCATCCGGGTGAGGAAAAAATATACATAGCGGTAGTTAATCGCGAGCAAAATGAAATGAAGTTAAATGAGTATGATGCAGTAAGTGGTGTGTTTACCAAAACTTTATTTACCGAAACACATCCTAAATATGTTGAGCCGGAACACCCGGTTATTTTCTGCAAAAACAATCCTAAACAATTTATTTGGATGAGCGAGCGTGATGGTTTTAATCACATGTATTTGTACAACAGCAACGGTCGTTTAGAGCGCCAACTTACCAAAGGGAAATTTGATGTAACACAATTTGTTGGGTTTAACAACAAAGGAGATGAAGCGTTTTATGTTGCTGCAAGCGAAGATGGAATGAACCGTTATTTGTGTCGTGTTAATTTAGCAACGGGTAAATCTACCAAACTAACGCTAGCAGACGGTACGCATAATATAATGATGAATGATAATGGAGAATGGTTCTTAGATCAATATACAAGCACTACTGTTCCGCGTAATACTGTTTTACTTAATGCAAGTGGACAAGAAAAAGCGGTATTGTTAAATGCCATTAACCCAATTGCCGAATATAAAAAATGCGAGATGGAGGTTTTTAAAATTAAAGCAGCTGATGGAACAACTGATTTAAACTGCCGTATGTTTTTACCTGCAGGTTTTGATGCCAATAAAAAGTACCCAACCTTAGTGTATTTATATGGTGGTCCGCATGCACAAATGATTACAAACAGTTGGTTGGGTGGCGCTGATATGTGGTTGTATTATATGGCACAACAGGGTTATGTTGTATTTACTTTGGATAATAGAGGTAGTGCAAACAGAGGTTTAGATTTTGAAAATGTTACACACCGTAAATTAGGTGTTGAAGAAAAAGCGGATCAATTAAAAGGTATTGAATACCTAAAAGGTTTGAAGTATGTAGATGCAAGTCGTTTGGGTATTTATGGTTGGAGTTTTGGTGGATTTATGACAACAACCATGATGAGCAAAACAGATTTGTTTAAGGCTGGAGTAGCTGGTGGACCTGTTATTGATTGGGGGATGTATGAGATTATGTACACCGAGCGTTACATGGATACACCAAAAGAAAACCCTGAAGGTTATGCAGAGAATAACTTGTTAAATCATGTAAAAGGATTAAAAGGTAAATTAATGTTGATACATGGCACTGACGATAATGTTGTGTTGTGGCAACACAGTTTGGCCTACATTAAAAAGTGTGTTGATGAAGGTGTGCAGTTAGATTATTTTGTTTATCCGGGCCATTTACACAATGTAATGGGTAAAGATAGGGTACACTTAATGCAAAAAATAACCGATTACTTTAAACAAAATTTATAAAATAAAACGGCTACTCATTATTGAGTAGCCGTTTTTTATAATGTATCAAGTAGCGATTTTAATTTTACATCGGCAATGGCAAAACGAGGGTCGTTGTAACTTACTTCTTCAGGTATTGCAATACAATACATACGTGATGCTTTAGCAGCAATAACGCCATTTATGGCATCTTCAAAAACAACACAATTTTTAGGTTCTATGTTTAATTGTTTGGCAACGCTTAAAAATATGGCGGGATGTGGTTTACCATATTCTTCGTATTGCGCACTCCATACCACATCAAAATAATGGCGAATATTTAATTTATCAATCACCACATCAATTAACTCCATTGCGCTTGATGATGCTAATGCGATGTTATAGTTTTTGTTTTTGCAATGCGTTAATACCTCGTATACACCAGGCATTGCATTAGCATGTTGTTGTGTTAATTGTTTAACACTGTTTAGTACATCTCTTTCTGTTTGTTCAAAGTTTGGATTGGGCCATGGTTGATAATGGTACCAATGCTTTACAACTTCACTCAACCTAAATCCCATTACCTGACGTAGTAAATCATCGGTTAGGTTTAAGCCTAACTTACCAAAAACTTCTTTCTCGGCTATTTTCCAATATGGTTCTGAGTCAATCAATAAACCATCCATATCAAAAATAACCAATTGCGTTTGCTCGGGGATTAATAACATGGTGCAATTATGCACTTAAAATGGATAAATTAAAAACGAGAGAAGTGTACTAGTAACGTTTCACCATTAAGAGTGAATCATCTTTAAAAACGAAAGTATATCTGAAGTTTTTTAATTTTAAATGTGGGTTATTTTGTGCGGTATATTCCATCACCAAATAACCATCCTCGGTGTAGGTTTTATCTGCCTCGCCAATAATGGTAATAATATTTTTGGTAGTAAAGTTTACAACTGGATATTGATTTTCGAAATACTCAAACAGCCATAAAAAATCGCGGACTAAAGCAATACGTTGTGGCTGGTATTTGCCGGGCGCTTGCTCCCTAATTTCTTTGCGGTGTATTTTTTTTATTTGGTTGAGTATGGAATCACTGTAGTGGTTTAGTATTTTTACTTCTGAAGCAGTTAGTGTACGTTTATAATTTTGTTGTGCTGCAACTTTAAGCTGCAAACAAGCTATAAAAAACATGATGAATACAACCGCTTTTCTCATTGTTGGTTAGGAATGGAAATTTTGTTTGCAATCATCATGCCTAAAAATAAAATTATTCTACATGTAGCAATAGCCCCTTTAAATACTCACCTTCCGGATGAAAAATATTTATTGGGTGATCTTCAGGTTGAGTAAGTTGTTTTAAAATACGCACATTTCTGCCTGCATCAGCGGCTGCACTAAACACAATTTTTCTGAACAAATCACGGTCAATGTGCTGCGAACAACTGAATGTAAACACCAGTCCACCTGGCTTAATGGTTTTAAAAGCTATTAGGTTTAAGTTTTTATAACCTCTGCTGGCATTAGGAACTGCTTTAGCGTTTTTGGCAAATGCCGGAGGATCAAGTACCATGATGTCGTAATCTTCTTTGTTCTCTTTCATGAAGTCGAATACATCTTGCACATAACTTGCATGCGGTGCATTGTTAAAATTGGCTGCAACATTTTGGTCGCACATATCAATAGCTTCTTTGCTGCTATCAACCGAGTGTACTAAAGTTGCGCCACTAGCTAATGCATACAAACTAAATCCGCCTGAATAACTAAAGGTGTTTAATACTTTTTTATCCTTGCTGTATTCGCCTAAAATTTTTCTGTTCTCACGTTGGTCAATAAAAAATCCGGTTTTTTGACCTTTTTCTACATCAACCAAAAACTTTACACTATTTTCTAAAGCCGCAATAGGCATGCTTCTTGGCTCACCAACCCAACCACTTTCTAATCCTACATCCTCAAGCCGTTGTGTATTTTGTTTCGTTTTTAAATAAATGTGTTTCAGTCCGGCTTCATGCAAGGCATCAAAAATAAACTGACTAATTAATTCGGTTCCTTTAACCAATAACTGCACTACGGCTGTATCATCATACACATCAATAATAACACCCGGTAAAAAATCGCCTTCGGCATGTAGTAACCTGTAAATATTGGTGTTTTGGGGTAAAACCAATTTGCGTAAATCAAACGCACGTTTCACTTTTTGTTTCCAAAAATCTGCATCAACGTTTATTTCTGTTGATGTAAATTCGAAAACCCTGCACGTAATTTGGCTGTTAGGCGAAAAAAAACCGTATCCTAAAAGTTCGTTGTGGTTGGTGCATACTTTAATAATTTCTCCATTCTCGGCTTTAGGTAAAGTTTTTACAGCACCACTAAATACCCAAGGATGTCTGTTAACCAACGAGCGTTCGCGCCCCGATTTTAAAAATAATGTTTGCAATTTCTGTGTATGTTTGTGTTACAAAAATGGCTTTTTTCGTTGTATAGTTCATGCATAAATTCGTTTATTCTGTTTTTTTATTCTTGCTTTTTGGGGTTTTAAATCAAATAAACGCCCAACAGTTAACTTTGTACGGCCGTACCATTAGTGCCCAACAAGCAGAAATTGTGCAGCTTGCCAGTATTACCAATATCAACACCGGAAAAAAATACATCAGTAACCGTCAAGGTTATTTTAAGTTGTTTTATACTACCAACGACACCATTTTAATTACAGCTGTTGGTTATGATAGTGTGTATATTCAAACATCAACACTGGATCCTAACATGTATAATGATACCATGTTGGTTATCTTAAAATCGAAAGTGGTTAGGTTAAAAGAGTTGCGTGTGGTATCATCAAACCCTGTGCGCGATAGCATCGCCCGTGCTGCTGCCGAGTTTTTAAAAAATGATCCGTTAATGAACAATTACGACCGTGTTTTAAATCGCCAAAAAGGTGGGTTGATGAGTCCGTTAACTGCCATGTACCAACAGTTTAGTAAAGAGGGGAGAGATGCTGCCAGGTTTGAAGAGTTTATGGCTTACATGGAAAAACAAAAGCAAGCCGATAGGAAATACAACCGAAATGTAGTAAAACGTGTTACCGATTTGCCAGATGTTCAGTTAGACGAATTTATGTTGTATTGCAGGTTGGACAAAGATTTTGTTATTCAAGCATCGGATTATGATTTGGTGAGTGCCATTAAAAAATGTTTACCTGGCTTTAAAACTGCACGTAAATAGTTACTGTTATTTGTTTACAAACAATTAACGAACATTTTGAATTTGATGATGTTATATTAATACGTGTGTATTATTTTGGTTCATCATAAATTAAATTCAAATCTATGCAAAGCGATTATAAAAGTGAGATGCAGTGGCGGAAATTTAATGGAGAGAAAGTTACTGCAAACATTGTTGATGAAGTTGAACAACTTATTATTAGCGAAACAGCCAAAGGCAACAAACTTAAAGTGTGCATTGGTACCGACTCGCAGGTTACCGGAAATGTTACTGAGTTTGCCACAGTTATTGTTTTTGTAAGGCAAAAAAAAGGAGGTTTTATGTTGATTAGCAGTGATAAAACCACACAAAAAATGAGTATCAAAGAGCGTATGTTGCTCGAGGTTTCCAAATCAATAGAAATTGCCTATCAGTTGTGCGACTTATTAGATTTATACGATGTAGATTTAGAAGTACATGCCGATATAAATACCAATCCAAATTTTAAATCGAACACGGCATTAAGCGAAGCCATGGGCTATATTTTAAGCATGGGGTTTGTGTTTAAAGCTAAACCTGATGCATTTGCAAGTTCGTATTGCGCAAACAAAATTGTGCATTAACACAATCGCTGCTTGGTATTGGGTTTTATCAAACCTTATATTTGTGCCATGCTTAAAGATATTAAAGTAGAAAATAATGCCAATGTTGGTGTTGCCATTGTTAAAGAGTTAAACAATGACCTTGAAATTGTTTGGAATGTGTTTGTGGTAAATTTAAGCGATGAGAAAATTGTGAATGTTTTTACCACATGTAAAGGTTACGGAACAATTAATGGCGAACATAAAGAAACATCGGTAATGCGTTATTTTTTGGATGATATCGACCCGCAAACTGCTATTAAAGTAGAGCCCATTAATCCCGATTTGTTTCAATTAAACAACGAGTATTTTGTTATCTTCTACCAAAACGGAAACATGGTTGACAAGAAAATAACGTTTGCAGCAAACACCATTACCGAAGAAAATTTGGTGCAAGTTCCGGTGTTAGATTGCCTTGGAATTTTGTTAACCTAATTTTCCCAAAATTTCCACCATCTTCTGGTAACTAAGTTTTTACCTTCTAGCTCTTTTAATGCGTATAAAAACTCTTCTGCCGTTTGGTAGCGTAATTTTTGTGCTTCAATTAATTGGTCGTCTAATTCATCATAAGTGTATTTTGTTGGCGGTAAATTAAAGCGTGGTTTTGCTGTTGCTTTTTCAATTACTTCTGCAGCATTTTTACTTAATCCGTTAGTTGGAAGCGGAGCAGCAATAACAATGTTCATCAATACTTCAGGATTTTCATTTGTAAATGGTCTTTCGCCTAAAAGTAGTTCATACAACAACACGCCAACTGCAAATAAATCGGTTGAGGTATTAAACAAATCAACATGATTTAAAATTTGCTCGGGCGAGCTGTAATAAATATTAAATGGCTGTTTGTATATGGTGTGGTCTATGCGTTTAGCTAATCCAAAATCTGTTAAATACACTTTGCCATTATTACCCATTAATATGTTTTTGGGTTGAATATCTAAATGCAAAATACCTTTGTGGTGCAAATACGCTAACGCACCTAGTAAATCAGCTACAATATTCAGAGCATCTTTTTCACTTAGCTTGTGTGCTGTTTTACTTAAGTCGTTTCCATCAATCCAAGGTCTTACCAAATAATGTTTACCCTCATCAACAATATAATCTGTTGCAGCAATAATATTGGGATGATGTAATTGGAATAGGTACTCTTGTTTAAAGTAAATAACAGCTTGTAGGTCTTCTGCCAAATGTGGTAATAGTTGTTTAATAAAAACCGCATTTTTGTTTTCATCAACCCCTTTAAAAACCTTGTTAAACTTACCTTTGGTAATTAGATCTGTTTCTTCGTTAAAGCTAAAAATTTGCTTTTGCCCTTGTAAAGTTATCATACAATAAATCTCTTTTTTTGCTGTGGTGTGGGTACTTTACAAACATCATACTTACCAAACCATCTATAACGATTATTGGCTATATACCTGTAAACTGCGTTTCTAACAAAAGCAGGTATCACTACAAATACATACAGCAACTGCCAAAAACCACCAAGTTTTTTTAAAGTAATCAATGCACCTGTGCTTTGGGTATATACTTTACCATTATCGAATAAAATAAAGCTATCAAACGAAATGTTATCACCCAAAATTTGCTGTGCGTAATTGCTCTGAAGGGCACAAAACAAAAAACGCTCCTGCTTATCGTGTTTTAAAATAAACTGTACACTTTTATCGCATAAGCCACATAGGCCGTCATAAAAAATAATGGGTTGCGAGGTGTGCATTTGGTGTTTAGATTTTGTTGTGATTCAAACATTATTTGTGCGATTTCAAGTAAAAACGCACAAGTAAAATTTCAAATCGTTCAATATTCTTATATTCGCGCCTCAAAAGTACGTAAAATTATGTTCGAAAGCTTAAGTAGTAAACTCGATAAAGCATTTAAAACCCTTAAAGGTCAAGGTAAAATATCGGAAATTAACGTTGCCGAAACGGTAAAAGAAATTCGTAAAGCGTTGATTGATGCCGATGTTAACTACAAAATTGCTAAACAGTTTACCGATACTGTAAAAGAAAAAGCTTTAGGACAAAATGTATTAACCAGTGTTACACCCGGACAATTGTTAACCAAAATTGTTAACGATGAGTTAACGCTTTTGTTGGGTGGTAAAACCGAAGACATTAACATAACCGGAAGTCCGGCTGTAATATTAATGGCCGGTTTGCAAGGTTCTGGTAAAACCACACATTCAGCTAAATTAGCCAACTACATTAAGAAAAAGGGCCGCACAGTAATGATGGCTGCTTGTGATGTGTATCGTCCGGCTGCTATTGAGCAGTTAAAAGTATTGGGCGAACAAATTGGTGTGCCTGTATATTTTGAAGAAGGAAATAACAACCCGGTAAGTATTGCACAAAATGCAGTTAAAGCAGCCAAAGAGCAAGGTGCAAGTGTGCTGATTGTTGATACTGCAGGTCGTTTAAGTGTTGATGAAGAAATGATGGCCGAAATTGGTAACATCAAAAAAGCCATTAACCCGAACGAAATTTTGTTTGTGGTAGATAGTATGACCGGTCAGGATGCCGTGAATACCGCCAAAGCATTTAATGATGTGTTAGATTTTAGCGGTGTTATTTTAACCAAGTTAGATGGTGATACCCGCGGTGGTGCTGCATTATCAATCAAAACCATTGTTGAAAAGCCTATTAAGTTTGTGGGTATGGGTGAGAAGATGGAGGCGTTAGACCAATTCCATCCGGATCGTATGGCACAGCGTATTTTGGGTATGGGTGATATTGTGAGTTTGGTAGAGCGCGCCCAACAGGTATTTGATGAAGAAGAAGCAGAGCGCATCCAAAAGAAATTATTAAAAGACCAGTTTACGTTTGAAGATTTTTATACCCAAATTCAGCAAATTAAAAAAATGGGTAATATCAAAGATTTGATGGCCATGATACCTGGCGTGGGTAAAGCCATTAAAGATATTGATATCAGTGATGATGCTTTTAAAGGAATAGAAGCCATCATTAACTCCATGACACCTGCTGAGCGAAAAACTCCTGATATTATAAATGGTAGCCGCAGAAAGCGTATTGCCAGCGGAAGTGGAACCGATATTCAACAAGTAAATCAGTTGTTGAAGCAGTTTGAAGAAATGCGCAAGATGATGAAGACCTTTAGTAAAATGCAAGGTGGCATGCCACGCGGCATGATGCCGAAAATGCCTTTTGGGAGGTAGGTGTTGGTTACTAGTTGATAGGTTGATTAGTTAAGAGGTTGTTTATGTGACAATAGCTTTTTGAAAATTTGATAGTTGAACTAAGCTTGAAGGATGCTATGCGGCACATGAGATTTTTGCGAAAAACGCTCAATACAATTTGTATACCCCAATAAAATTGTACTAATTTGTTGAACCAATAAATATTTAAACCTCATGAAATTAAAACATCTTTTACTCGCCCTAACTACGTTTGTTCCGTTTCTTTTGTTTGCCCAATTTGGCACTGTTAAAAGTTTTAATAAAATAAGTGCTACATCAGGTGGTTTTAGTGGACTATCAGGTCAAAATAGAACTTTTGGATCTACCTCAGCAAATATCGGAGATATCAATAATGATGGAATTGACGATATAGCTACCAGCATTTTTGATCCAGTAGCTTTCAAACGCTTTGTTGTGATACTATTTATGAATTCTAATGGTACTGTTAAATCGTATAAGTTGATTGGTGATGGACAGGGACTAAGTGGAATTTATTTTTCAACCAGTTTTGCTACATCAATTGCTAATATGGGTGATTTAAACAGGGATGGAGTCAATGATATTGCTGTAGGTGATAATAACGCAGGTGGCAGCAATTCCCAGACAGGCGTAGTGACAATTATTTATTTAAATACTGATGGCACTGTTAAATCTTTTAAACAAATAAATCGAGACGTGATACCATCATTGCCTAACAATGGTTATTTTAGTGGTGGTGGTTTGGCTAATATAGGGGATTTGAATAATGACGGTTTTATTGATATCGCTGTTGCTTCTCTTAGCGAGGTTGTTAATGGTACTGTAGGTTGTGTCTACATTCTGTTTTTAGATAGTGTTCAGAACATAAAGTCGTTCCGTAAAATAGGAGCTAACGCAAACGGTTTAAACGGTGACTTTTCGATGATTTTTAAAATTGCAGATGGTTTAGGTTCAATAGGAGACTTTAACAATGATGGGGTAAGCGATATTGCCTTTTATGCAAGATTCAATAAAGACAGCGTAAATTCACTTAGCGGATTGATAATTGCTTATTTAAACACAAATGGCACCGTAAAAAGTCATAGTAGAATAACTTATCAGAGCATAGGCTTGAATGACTTAATTAAGAATGATGATTTTGGACAAACAATTGTTAGACTGAATGACTTAGATAATGATGGGGTAGATGAATTAGCTGTAGGTGCACCATTTGATACTACCTATAATGTAGGCCGTGGTGGCTCGGTACGCATATTGTTTATGAGTGCCGATGGCACTGTAAAATCAGTACAAAAAATAGACAACCTATCTGGTAATCTTAACCAACCCATTGCCGATCAAGATTTTTTCGGTTCTATAGGTCCATTAGGTGATTTTAATAACGACAGCATACCCGATTTATTGGTAGGTTCACCTGGTAAAGATGAAGGTGGTACCGACAAAGGTGCACTGTACTTATTGATGTTAAATGGGGTGCCTAGTGTAGGTTTAAATGATGTACGTGCAAACCGCATACAAGTTAACCTTTACCCCAACCCGGCAAAACACCAAGTTCAAGTTAGTTGCCCATACCCTGTAACACAAATTACCATTACAGATGTAACCGGTAAAGTAATACACCAACAAAAAAACAACGAGCCTATACAAGTACAAACCTGGCAAGCAGGTATGTATTACCTGCAAGTAAATACCAACCAAGGCACCGCAATACAAAAATTGGTGAAGCAATAGTTTTCTTTTGTCACTTTTTGTGTGGGCAAATGTTAATTCAACGAGGCCAAATACAGTAAACAACAACGAGTTAAAAAGTAACCAAAAAGCCCACCACGAATACCAAATCCGACCTGATTCCTCGCACATGCCAACCGCCCCTGTGGCCGAATCAGTCGGATTTCACACCATTCGTGGACACCCACCGCACCTGAGTCCTTCAATCAGGTCTTATCGATTTTAGATTATTCATAAAACAAACTCAAGTTTGATTGTTGGACCATACTTGAAGGACTCAATACGGCCTAAGATGATTTTACGTAACAATCAAGGTGACTGTTTGCGGGTTTGGGGTGGCAACCCCAAGTTTTTAAATAGGCTAGTTAAATGTAATTGATTTTCATTATCATTGAATAATGAAACAATTCATCATTTTACTTTTTGTGCCACTCGTTTTCTCGTGTACCAAAATCGACCCTGAGATTAAATTAACGAAAATTGAAGGCGAATACGCTTGTACGGAAGTTTTTTACTCCAAAACCCTTCGTCAGAATGTTGGAGATTCATTCCCCCATTATGTGTATAACAACTATTCGAAAAAGCGCACAATTGTCGTTACTAATCAAGAAAACGGCAATTTTCTGGTAGATCAAAACCTGTTTCACTTCAATTATCCATTTGGATACAGCCATTCTACAAAATCACAGGGCGGAATTTCTCGAGATACTTTGTATATTGATGGATTTACATTTTTTCTTAGACGACAAAGTTTAACCGGAGATGGAGAAATGGATCAACTGATTATTGGAGAAAAGATTCCTCAATAGTTTCTGAATACGAACAAGTAGAAGCAGCGCATCAACAATTATGAATAATGAATATCGAATGATGAATGATGAATGATGAATATCGAATATCGAATGATGAAGTGGACGGTAAATCCAACATTGAAAGTAAATCTTCCAACATCAAACCTCTATCTTCCAACATCCAACATCTATCTTCCAGCATCTAACTTCCAGCTTTCCGCACCCGTTTGGATATTTAAAATAAATGCCTCATATTTGCACCCCGCTGAACAGGAGACTCAGCGGATTAACATTTTAACTAAAAAATATTATGTCAGTAAAAATTAGATTACAACGTCATGGTAGAACCCATGCACCGTATTATCACATTGTGGTGGCGGATTCACGTGCTCCGAGAGATGGTAAATTCATTGAAAAAATTGGAATGTACAATCCAACTACAGTTCCAGCAACTATTGAATTAAACATTGACTCGGCAGTAAATTGGTTAAACAATGGTGCGCAACCAACAGACACTTGCCGCGCTATACTTTCTTACAAAGGTGCTTTATACAAGCATCACTTGTTAGGTGGTGTTGCTAAAGGTGCTTTAACCGAAGAGCAAGCAAACGCTAAGTTTGAAGCTTGGGTTAACGAAAAAGCTTCTAAAGTAACAGCTCACGTTGCTAAAACTGCAACTTCTAAAGCTGATGCTAAAGCTGCTGCCTTAGCTCACGAAACTAAAGTAAAAGAAGCTCGTGCTGCAAAATTAGCTGAGAAATTAGCTGCTGCTGAAGCTGCTGCAAACGCTGCAACTGCCGAGGCTGAAGCTGAAGTTCCTGCAACTGAAGAAGCACCTGCTGCTACAGAAGAAACCAACAGCGCTGAATAATTTATAACTCCAAATCTTTGAAATCAATTCAAAAAAAAGATTTCATGGTGGCCGGTACTGTTGCCAAAACGCATGGTACAAAAGGTGAGTTAAAAATTGTTACCGATATAAAGGTTAAACTAACTGAATGGGCTTTTCTCGAAATTCGAGAGAAGCCCGTTCCTTTTTATATCGAACAAGCTCATGCTGCACATCATGATGAGTGGCTTGTTAAGTTGCAAGACATTAATACCGTGGAAAACGCACAACTTTATGTGGGCTACAAACTTTTAGTACCAAAACCTAAAGGCAAACGTAAGGCAAATGTTGGCGAGTTTAATTTAACCGGATTTAAATTGGTTGATATTAACTTGGGCGATATTGGCGAAATTGTGGCCACAGAAGAGTTGCCGCAACAAACCATGTTGGTTACACATTACAAAGAGCAACAAGTAATGATACCAATGGTAGAGGCGTTTATACACGATGTGGATGAGGAGAAAGAGATTATATACCTCAATTTACCTGAAGGCTTTTTCGAATTGTACGAGTAATCTTGGTATTCAATCGAAAAGTAACCGCATTAATCAAACCAGTAAAAAAACACACTGCATGAATATAGATATACTTACTTTATTCCCAGAAATGTTTGAGAGTCCGTTTGGGCACTCCATCATAAAACGTGCTGTGGCTAAAAAATTGGTGCAAATTGGTTTACACAACATACGCGATTACAGCAAAAGTAAACAACGTTCGGTTGATGATTATCCGTTTGGAGGTGGCGCAGGAATGGTGATGCAGGTAGAACCCATTGATTTGTGTATTTCGGCTTTAAAGGAAAAAAACACCTACGATGAAATTATATACCTGAGTCCGGATGGTGAATTGTTTGATCAAAAAATGGCCAATCAATTATCAACCAAACAAAATATAATGTTTTTGTGCGGGCATTACAAAGGTGTTGATGAGCGTGTGCGCGAGCATTTGGTAACCCGCGAGGTAAGTATTGGTAATTATGTATTAACCGGTGGCGAGTTGGCTACAGCCATTATGGTTGATGCTATTGTACGTTTAATTCCAGGTGCCATTGGCGATGAACAGTCGGCTTTAAGCGATTCGTTTCAAGACGATTTAATTAGTCCGCCTGTGTATACACGCCCTGCAGATTATAAAGGTTGGAAAGTGCCGGAAGTGTTGTTAAGCGGTCATCAGGCTAAAATAGAGGAGTGGAGGCACGAGCAAAGTGTACTGCGAACCAAACAACGCAGGCCCGATTTGTTAAATAAAAACACAGAATAATTTCTATTCAATTCATTGTAATTGTTAATGTTTGGGTTGATTAGTAAGAAATTTTTCAAAAATATTTTTGTATTTAAAATAGAAGACGTACTTTCGCAGTCCGTTAAAAATAAAACATTACCGTCATGAACGCAGTTGAGGCAATAAAATTAGTTGAAAGCGAGTTTACCGCTGATAAAAACTTCCCTACATTTATAGCAGGCGATACAGTAAATGTATACTACAAAATTAAAGAGGGTAGTAAAGAACGTATTCAGCAATACCAAGGTGTTGTGTTACAAAGACGCAATGCAGGCATCAGCAGCACTTTTACAGTACGTAAAATGAGTAATGGCGTTGGTGTTGAGCGTATTTTCCCTTTGTTCTCACCAAACATCGATAAAATCGAGTTAGTCAGCCGTGGTAAAGTACGCAGAGCGCGCTTATTCTACCTACGCGAACTTACAGGTAAGAAAGCACGTGTTAAAGAAAGAAGAGGTTAATTTTTTCATAGTTGATTGTAAGACCCCGGTTCGCAAAAGCGTGTCGGGGTTTTTTGTTAATTCAACCCTACACCATAATTAATCAAGTTTACAAAATTTAAAATTGTTGATTTACCGTTTTGGGATTACAACAAGCACCCTTATTTTGCAGCACAATGAGTACCGAAATAACAAAAACATATACCCCACAGCAAATAGAAGATAAATGGTACAGCTACTGGCTTGCCAATAAGTTATTTAAAAGCACCCCTGATGGTCGCGAACCATTTACAGTTGTAATACCTCCGCCTAATGTTACCGGAGTGTTACACATGGGCCACATGCTTAACAATACTATACAAGATGTGTTGGTGCGCAAAGCGCGCATGCAAGGCAAAAATGCCCTTTGGGTAGCGGGTACTGATCACGCATCAATTGCAACTGAGGCTAAAGTTGTTCAAATGTTGCGCGAAAAAGGCATCAAAAAATCTGATTTAAGCAGAGATGAGTTTTTGAAATACGCTTGGGAGTGGAAAGAGAAATACGGAGGAATTATTTTAAAGCAATTAGAAAAACTTGGAGCAAGCTGCGATTGGGATCGTACGCGTTTTACCATGGAACCTAAAATGAGCGAGGCGGTAATTGATACCTTTATTGATCTATACAACAAAGGATTAATATATCGTGAGTTGCGCATGGTTAATTGGGACCCTCAAGGTAAAACCGCTTTAAGCGATGAGGAAGTAATCTTTAAAGATGTACAATCTAAATTGTATTTCATTAAATACTTTTTAACCGAAAATTCGAAATCCGAAATCCAAAATTCGAATATTGAAAGTATAGATTATGTAGTTATTGCAACTACCCGTCCGGAAACTATTTTGGCTGATACAGCAATATGTGTGAACCCGAACGATGAGCGCTTTAAGCACTTAGTGGGTAAGCAAGTGTTGGTGCCTTTTATTAACAGACCAATTGCCATTATTGCTGATGAATATGTGGATATGGAATTTGGTACGGGTTGTTTAAAAGTTACTCCTGCGCACGATAAAAACGATTACGAGTTGGGTAAAAAATACAACTTAGAAGTAATTGATATTTTAAACGAAGAAGGATTTTTAAACGAGAAAGCGATAGACCCGCGTTACATTGGCAAAGACCGTTTTGCGGTGCGCAGAGAAATTGCGGTGCATTTAGAAGAAGCCGGACATATTTTAAAAATAGAAGAATACAAAAATCAGGTTGGAACCAGCGAGCGTACGGGAGCTGTAATCGAGCCACGTTTAACTTTACAGTGGTGGGTTGATATGAAGAAATTTGTAGCTAAAAACCCACAGGTGTTAGATGCGGTGATGAATGATGAAATTAAGTTTCATCCGGCCAACATGAAAAATACCTACAAACATTGGATTGATAACATCAAAGATTGGTGCATCAGTCGCCAATTGTGGTGGGGACAACGTATTCCGGCTTGGTATGATGAAGCTGGAAATTTTGTGGTTGCTAAAACGCATGAAGAAGCGATAGCAAAATATAACATCCAAAATCCAACATCCAACATCCAACTTCTAAAACAAGATGATGATGTGGTGGATACTTGGTTCTCGTCTTGGTTGTGGCCAATAAGTGTGTTTGATGGATTTGAGAAAATGGATAATGGCAAAGTAAGTAAAGACAATGCCGACATTAAATATTACTACCCAACAAACGACTTAGTAACGGCTCCTGAAATTATGTTTTTTTGGGTAGCACGTATGATTATGGCCGGTTATGAGTGGATGGGAGAGAAGCCATTTAACAACGTTTATTACACAGGTATTGTACGCGACAAACAACGCAGAAAAATGAGCAAGTCGTTGGGTAACTCACCCGATCCGCTTGATTTAATAGCCCAATATGGTGCCGATGGTGTGCGTATGGGAATGTTGTTAAGTTCGCCTGCGGGTAATGATATTTTATTTGATGAAAGCCAAGTAGAACAAGGACGTAATTTTGCCAATAAAATATGGAATGCATTTAGGTTGGTAAAAGGGTTAGAAGTTAAGCCTGATGCCGAGTTTGATGCATCGATTATAGAAAGTAATAACATTAGTGCCGATTGGTTTAGAGGTAAGTTAAATGATGCTTACGCAGAGATAAACGAAAAGTACACCGACTATAAGTTAAGTGAGGTGTTAATGAGTATGTACAAGTTGATTTGGGATGATTTCTGTGCTTGGTATTTAGAGATGATTAAACCGGAGTATGGCAAACCAATTAATGAATCAACCTACAACCAAACCATTGTGTTTTTTGATGAGTTAATGCGTTTGTTGCATCCGTTTATGCCGTTTATTACCGAAGAAATTTGGCAGAACTTAAGCAACAGAAAAGATGGTGAATCTATTTGTGTAGCTGCATATCCTTTTGGTTCAAACCAAAACATAAATAAAGTAACCACCCCTAAATTAGATTTAGCATTCGAGTTGATTCAACAAGTAAGAAACTTGCGCAATAGCAAAGGCATTAGTCCTAAAGAAACGTTTGATATTGCAATCAAATCAACCCAAACAGAAATGTACAAGCCATACAGCTTTTTAATTACCAAATTAGCTAATGTAAGTAACATTAGTTTTGTAAACGAAAAGCAAGACAATGCTGTATTGATGCCTGTTGGTACAGATGAGGTTTATGCATTTTTAAATCTTCAGATTGATGTTGAAGCTGA
This sequence comes from uncultured Chitinophaga sp., assembly GCA_964603255.1. Taxonomy (GTDB): domain Bacteria; phylum Bacteroidota; class Bacteroidia; order UKL13-3; family UKL13-3; genus UBA6183. The sequence goes on along the minus strand of CAZRVA010000021.1, from coordinate 14,707 downwards.
AAAAGAAAAAATAACCAAAGAAATAGAGTACTTAGAAGGTTTTATGAAATCTGTAGATGCCAAATTGAGTAATGAAAAGTTTGTAGCCAATGCCAAGCCTGAGTTGGTTGAAAAAGAGCGTCAGAAAAAAGCAGATGCTGTTGCAAAAATTGAAGTACTAAAAGGAAGCTTGGCAAGTTTATAATATATTAAAACTCAATAAAAAAACGCCCGTTATTCCAAACAGTTGGAATGACGGGCGTTCTTGTTATAAAGCTGTTTAGTTATTCGTGTTTTACAAATTTGCTGTGATATAATTGCCCTTGTGCATCTTTACCAACCAAATAATAAATACCTTGTGTTAATTGGCTAATATCAATTTGTTGGTATTGTTTATTTAGTTCAAGTACAGTTTTTCCTAACGCATCAAAACAAACAATATCCAGTGCCGTGTTTATTCCATTAAGCGTAATGGTATGTTGTGCCGGGTTAGGGTAACATGATAAAACACGAGTGGTTACCTCCTGAGTACCGGTACTGCCTGTGGTTAATTTAGCCAAAGCTGCAATGCTATCACCACCAATGGTTACAAATCGTCCTCCAATAAAAATGTTGCTTTGGTGTTTAAAAATAATGTTGTAGTCGTATAATTCAGAGCCTGGGAATTGTGGTAATGATCCCTTACCCGCCTCCACTAATTTGTCAACGTCACTCCAAGTTGTACCATTGTATTTTATTAAATGCACATCGTTTACATTGGGATCTTTATTAGCCGTAACATAAATATCATTGTTGTCGTCAACAAAAATACAATTTAAACGAGCAGCTGTTCCCGGATTGGGGTTGGCCGCAAAGTTGGCATTAATCAATGTTTTGGTAGTGCCATCATATTTTAAAATACCACCTGTTTCCGATTGTTGTGTTTGCACATCAATAATCTTGGTAAAGCCACCTGTTAAATACAATGTGTTTCCTTTTACCACGCACCTGCTAACCGATCCAAACAAACTGCCGTTTGCAATATTAAAGTAGGAAAGACCAAGGCTGTCTAAAGTAGTTCCATCATAAAAGTAAACTTCATGTCCGGTGGTAAAACCTAACTTGCCATTAAACTCAAACATGGCTTTAATATTGGCTGATGGCAGTATGTTTCGCCAATATGTACTCGTATCTCTCCATTCAAAAATGTTAAATTTATCACTCAGGTAAATAACGTTGTTATTGGCCTTAACAAAATCTATAATTTTTTTATTGCCGTTGTATTGAAACTGGCGGTGACCTTGTTTTTCGGTGATATTGGTGCCATCAAAAACATGCACAATGCCTTCACCATTGGTATTAAAACCATCTGCACCCATGTATAATTTGCCATCAATATTTTTTGCAGCATATTTTGATTTGTTGGGTGTGTTTAAACTGTTGTTGTAATTGGTAAGTTCACCCCAAGCGCTGCCGTCATAATAGGTTACATAACCGTTGCCTGCAATGTAAAGTTTGTTCTGAAATGTATCTGCGGTGTTTACAAAACCACTTGTAAACCCAACAGATTGCCACGTTTGGGCTTGCGTAAATAAACCCATAAATAGGGTTGATGATAGTATAAGTTTTTTCATACAATTAGGATTGATAAACGAATTTCAACACTTTGTTTTACAAATGCATCACATGTTTTACGTATTTTAAGTGGGGTCACTTGGAGGTTAAGGTTAAAGAAACTGCTATACACCTTTTTTAAGCGTGCTAAAAAAATTAGATTCGCACCTTTAAAAATATCACTGTGGCATTTAGAGACACCAAATCGAAAATCATTATAAAAACACCTGAACAAATTGAAGGTATACGCAAAGCCTCTAAATTAGCAGGACAAACGCTTAAGGAAGTGGCTCCATTTATTAAAGCCGGTGTTACCACAGGTTACATAAACGATTTGGCTGAGCAATTTATGCGCGATAATGGTGCAATACCTGCAACAATTGGTTACCATGGTTACACCAAAGCCAGTTGTATTTCGGTTAACGATGTTATTTGTCATGGTATTCCAGGTAAGTTAGAACTACGCGATGGTGATATTTTAAACGTGGATGTTACACCCATTTTAAATGGATATTATGGTGATACCAGCACTATGTTTACCATTGGAGAAATTACGGATCATGCCAAAAAACTAATTGAAGTTACCAAAGAATGTTTACGTTTGGGTATTGAGCAGTGCACACCTGGCAAGCGTATTGGTGATATTGGATATGTAATTAATAAACATGCAGTAAAGCATGGTTACAGCACTGTTTATGAATTTTGCGGACACGGAGTTGGCTTAAAATTTCATGAAGAACCTGAGGTAAGCCATATTGCTGATGCCAATACCGGTCCTGTTATGCAGCCCGGTATGATTTTTACTATTGAGCCTATGATTAACGCAGGTAAGGCACGTGCCAAAGTAGATAAAAACGATGGATGGACAGCAAGAACTATTGATGGTAAGCTCTCCGCACAATTTGAACATACCATTTTGGTTACGCCAACATTTGCCGAAGTGCTTACCGATGTTGATGACGAATACAAAGTTCCGGTTTGGAACTAAGCAGCAGCCATATTTAATTCTTGTGTAGATACGGTTAATTGATGTACCAATACTTCAAGGTCGTCAATTAATGCGGTAAGACTTTGCTTATTAATTGCTGCAGTTTCAATTTTTAAACAGATTGTGGCAGCATAACTCATTCCTAAAATTTCGCAGCTCGATTTTAATTTGTGCGACAAATAGCAACTTAGTTCATAATCGCTGTTAGCAACTGCACTTTTTAGCTCAGTAATCATTTTTGGCGTTTGATTCACAAAAGTGTGGGTCATTTCGCTCATAAAACTTGCATCACCATCTGCAATTTCAGAAAGGTAGTTTAGGTTGTAATAGGTACCGTAGTTTAACATTTGCATAACAATATCTGAATTAGGGTTATTAATAATAATTGTTTCTTGCCAATTGGAGTGAATGCAATTCATTTTGTTTTTACTTCCATTCGGCATTTCAAAAGTGCGACAATTTTTGTTAATTCCAAATGATATTTATTATTAAATGCTGTTTATTTAGGTTTTTCGGTAGTTAAAATTATTTAATAGGTATGCAGGGTGTTAAATTTGATGTGAATTGGTATTCTACAAAATAAGTGGAATTTTTATTTATATGAGTATTTGTTGGTAGGCCTGTAGCGCTTTTTACCTTGTGGCTTACTTGTTTGTGTGTTGTAATCAACATTTTGCTTAATGTGTTTGCCCTCAGTGAGGCAATGTTCCAATAATCCTCCTTAGCCGAAATTTGCATGTTGCTATCTATGTAACAAACTACAGTGAGCATTAAATCAGGGTGTTTGCTTAATAAATTGGCAGCTTTATTGTTAATTTCTGTGGCTAAATATTCCGTTTTGGCAGTATTACCGGCAAACAATTTTTTATCGTTAACCGCAATTACAGCCTGTGTACAGTTGGTTCTGGTGGTTAAGGTACTTGCATCATAATCTACAAACTCGGCAAATACTTTACGAGCCAGGTTGTAAAATGCCTCTTGTTCTTCTTCTTTGCGTGCTTTCATGTCCTTAAGGCTGTACTCACGCTCCTTTAACAGTTTTTCTTTAAAGTTTAGCGAGTCTTCTTTTTCTTGTAATCTTACATTTAAGGCTTGCTCAATTGTGGCACTCAAGGTTTGTAAACCTGCATTTTCGTTGCTTAGTTGTGCTATGCGCTTTTCCAGTAATGCGCTATCGTTTTTCAGGCGGGATATCTCGCTTTCAACCAACACAAATTTACTTTTAGATACACATCCAAAAATTAGCGTTGTGGCCAACAACAGTATGGTTACATTAAGTTTCATCAATGCAAAAGTAACATATACAAATAACAGTGTGGGCTTTGTGTGTAATAAAATTAAATAGGCCGCTTATATTTGCACGGTTGGTTTTAGGTAACTCGTTATTTAAACCTTGAATTTAATATTAAAACAAGCAACAGATGAAAGTATATTTTGACAATGCGGCTACTACGCCCATGCATCCTGAAGTGGTAAAAGTAATGGCCGATATGATGATGAGTAATTATGGGAATCCATCTTCTATTCATGCACAGGGTAGGGAAGTTAAAACAATGGTGGAAGACGCACGCAGAACAGTAGCAAAACTAATGGGCTGCACTCCGGGTGAAATTTGTTTTACCTCAGGAGGAACTGAAGCGGATAACATGGCCATCAGACAATCTGTTGAAACCTTAGGTGTTAAAAATATCATTACATCTGCAATCGAGCACCATGCCGTTTTGCATACTGTGGAAGAGTTGGCCCACCAGGGTAAGGTAAACATGCATTTGGTAAACCTTACACCAAACGGACATGTAGATGTAGCGCATTTAGAAGAGTTACTTAAAAATAACAACAATGTATTGGTTAGTTTAATGCACAGCAACAACGAGTTGGGTAACATGATTGACCTAGAAGAAATTGGTAACTTGTGTAAAACATACAATGCGTTGTTTCATTGTGATACCGTTCAAACGGTTGGACATCAACCTATAGATTTAAGTAAATTAAACATACATTTTATTGCAGCCGGTGCACACAAGTTTAATGGTCCTAAAGGTGTTGGTTTTATTTACATTAACAGCAATGTAAAGTTACATCCGTTTATTACCGGTGGTGCACAAGAGCGTAATATGCGTGGCGGAACAGAAAATGTTTATGGCATTGTTGGATTGGCTAAAGCTTTAGAGTTGAGCGTAGCTCACATGGAAGAAGATAAAAAGCACCTTCAAGAATTAAAGCGTTATTTCATTGCTCAACTTAAAGCAAATATTCCTGGTATTGCTTTTAATGGCGATGCTGAAGGGCGTTCGGCATACACGGTTTTAAACGTATCGTTTCCGCCAAGCCCTGTTGGCGAAATGTTATTGTTTAAATTAGATATTGATGGCATTTGTGCATCGGGCGGTAGTGCTTGTAGTAGTGGAAGCGATGTTGGTTCTCACGTGTTAAAAGCAATTGGAGCAAGCAGAGATCGTGCAGCAGTGCGTTTTTCTTTTGGAAGATACAACACCAAAGAGGAAGTTGATTACGTAATTGAGCGTTTAAAAATAATGCTAAAACTTGGTGATGCTGTAAATGCCTAATCACCATAAATCCTAATTTTATGAAAAGTAAACTTGTATCCCTAATTGCCCTTTTACCAACTTATTTATTTGCTCAAACCGACACTGCTGCAGTTCCTAAGCCACCTTCAAAATGGAAAACAACAGTGCAAACGGGCTTAAATGTAACGCAAGCAAGTTACAGTGGTAACTGGAAAGCGGGGGGTATTAACTCGGTTTCGTTAAGTACATTTTTAAATGCAAAGGCCATTCGTAAAACAGAAAATAACGAGTGGACAAACGATTTGCAATTGCTTTACGGTACAGTAAAAAATGAAGGGCAAGACATTAGAAAAAATGCGGATCGTATTTTCTTTGATTCAAAATACGCACATAAATTATCTAACCATTGGAATTTGTTTGCATCGGTCAACTTTATGAGCCAGTTTGATGCCGGTTTTGAATACAAGCTTGTTAATGGTGCAGAACAGTCGAGGCGCATATCTGCATTTTTAGCACCAGCTTATTTAACAGAGGCGCTCGGTTTTGAATACAAGCCCGTAAAATATTTTAGTGCACAATTTGGTGTGGGCGCACTTCGTCAAACCTTTGTAACTGATCAGAAGTTATATGATAATTACGATTCAACTGCAAAAGAATTTAATGAGTTGTATGGTGTAAAACGCGGACAAAACATGCGTAACCAAGTTGTTTTTCAAACCGTTTTAACCTTTGATAAGGAGGTGATGAAAAACGTTAATCTAAAAGCCCGTTACATGGGTTTATTAGACTACGATCGTTTAGACTCCAAGTATATAGTTAGTCGTTTAGATGTTAGCATTACCGCCAAAGTTAATAAATACATTAGTACCAATTTAAATGGAGTGTTATTGTACGATTTTGACCAAGATAAAGACTTGCAATACTCGCAAGTATTATCTCTTGGGGTATTGTACACATTTGGCAATACTAAATAACAAAAATGAAATCCTTATTCATTCTAGTTTGCTATAAAATTGGACTGAATTAAATTACAAGTGCTTTTACAATAAAATAATGCACGAAGGATTCTATCGGCCTACGAGAATTTTACTTAACAATCAATGAGGACGTTTGTGTAGTGGCCATTGTTAGCAATCCCCGAAGCTGCGTTCGGGATTTAAAACCAGAAACGCAGTGGCTTGGATTGCGCGGAAAAACGTACTCAGTAGATTGTTGTAAGATTGTCGTAAGCCTTGATTTTTTGTTTACTTTTTTATCAAGAAAACTGCGTAGCAATCAACGAGGCTAAAAACAATAAACAACCACGAGTTAAAAGTGAAGGCGGTTTGGGTGCCAACCCAAAAGGAGAGTAATTTTTAATCTATGGTGATTTTATGATGTAATGTCATTGTTGTATTAAAAAGCTAAACGCTATTTTGGTAATCCTCATATATTTTGTGGTACAACGTAAAATAAAGCCCGTTGCCAGATTAATGGAAATAAACTATTAAGAAGTCGTTCTTTAATATTCAATAGGCTGTACCAAAAGTGCGGCCTTTTTTTGTTGATATTTACCCTTATGGCTTAGGGTTATTTGTTGTACTTTTACCACGTGAATTATTTAGATCAATTAAATGAACCGCAGCGAGCGGCCGTGCAGCAAATAGACGGTCCTGTAATGATTGTAGCAGGTGCGGGTTCGGGAAAAACTAGGGTACTTACTTATCGTATAGCATACATGTTGCAACAAGGTGTTGATGCTTTTAATATTTTGGCATTAACCTTTACCAACAAAGCAAGTAAAGAAATGCGCGAGCGTATTGTTAGCGTGGTTGGTGCCGAAGCTAAAAACCTTTGGATGGGTACTTTTCACAGTATTTTTGCCCGTATACTGCGCATTGAAAGTGAGAAAATTGGTTACCCGCGTAACTTTACCATTTATGATACTGATGATGCCAAAAGCCTTATAAAATCTATTGTAGCCGAGATGAAGCTTGACGATAAAATGTACAAGCCGGCACAAATTTTAGGTAGAATATCGGCAGCTAAAAATGCTTTAATAAAAGCGGCAGCTTATAATGGAGATCCAGAGAATGCTGCTTTTGATGAAACAACAGGCAGGCCAAAGTTTGGTGCAATTTATACCCAATACGAGCAACGTTGTTACCGCGCAGGTGCCATGGATTTTGATGATTTGTTGATGAAAACCCATGAGCTATTGCACAACCATCCTGATGTGTTAAACAAATACCAGCACATGTTTAAATACATCATGGTGGATGAGTTTCAGGATACCAACCATGCCCAATATTCCATCATTAGAATGTTGGCTAACGTATACCAAAACATTGCAGTGGTAGGCGATGATGCACAAAGTATTTATGCGTTTCGTGGGGCTACCATCAAAAATATTTTAAACTTTCATAAAGATTTTCCGGAAACCAAAGTGTTTAAGTTGGAGGAAAATTACCGCAGCACCAAAACTATTGTAAATGCGGCCAACTCCATCATCAAACAAAACAAAGAACAAATAGATAAAAAGGTTTTTACACAAAATGAATTAGGCGATCGCATTCGCGTATTCCGTGCATTAACCGATAACGAGGAAGGTAAAATGGTGGCCTCGGCAATTTTTCAGGATAAAATGAACCAACACCTGAACAATAAAGATTTTGCCATTTTATACCGTACCAACGCACAAAGCCGTAGTTTGGAGGAAGCGCTTCGAAAGATGAACATTCCGTATAAAATTTATGGCGGACTTTCATTTTATCAGCGCAAAGAAATTAAGGATTTATTGGCGTATTTCCGTGTTATCATCAACCCAAGCGATGAAGAAGCTTTAAAACGCGTAATAAATTATCCTACTCGTGGTATTGGTAAAACTACGCTCGATCAATTGACTATTCTTGCATCACAACACAACAAGTCGTGGTTCGAGATTATGGAAAACTCGCATTATTTTGGTTTAAAAGCAGCCAATTTACTTACCGATTTTGTGTTGATGATTCGCAGTTTCCAAACCATGTTGGCAAAACCGGCCTACGATGTGGCTATGCATGTAGCTAAACAAACCGGTTTGTTAAAATCGTTGTACGATGATAAAACTGTGGAAGGGATAGCGCGTTACGAAAATATAGAAGAATTATTAAACGGTATAAAAGAGTTTAGTATTGAAGAAGTAGCCGATGATGATGCTGTGTTGCGTGGCAATACTTTACCGGATTACATGCAGGATATTGCCTTATTAACTGATGCAGACAGGGAAGGCGAAGATGATGACGATAAAGTGGTTATGATGACCATACACGGTAGTAAAGGATTGGAGTTTAAAAACGTATACATTGTAGGTTTAGAGGAGAATTTGTTTCCGTCTCAACTTAGTTTAAATAGCAGGCAAGAGCTGGAAGAAGAACGAAGGTTATTTTACGTGGCATTAACACGTGCTGAGAAAAAACTAACCTTATCGTTTGCTACATCAAGATTTAAATTTGGTTCGATGATTAACAGTGAACCAAGTCGTTTTTTGCAAGAAATAGACCCGCAATATTTAATTGTTGAAGGGTTGTATAACAACACACAACAACCTTCAGAGCAACGTAAGCCTTACCAAATGAGCAGTTATACCAAAAAGGCAACTGCATCAACCCAAACCAATAAGCCGGCAGCGGCACAACCAACAGTTACTGTTCCTAAAAACTTTAAACCCATTAACAAAGCAGTATCGCAACCGGCATCTATTGATCCTGATTTTGTTGGTGATGATACTTCGTTATTGGCAGTAGGTATGAATGTGGAGCACCAACGTTTTGGAAAAGGTGTTGTAATAGGTATGGAAGGCGCTGGAGACAATCGCAAAGCACAAATAGATTTTGGCCAGCAAGGCAAAAAAATGTTGGTGCTTAAGTTTGCTAAACTTAAAATTAACGCATAGTTGTTTGTGTGTGGGGTAGCCACAGATTGTACAGATGGGTAAAATAGGTTTTTGTGTAGATTTTTACCGCAGAGGTAAAGGAGTTTTAGCAGAGAAATAGGAGAGGCATAGCAAAATGCGAAATAGAGTAAAGGAGATTGCTTCGCAATGATTTAAGGAGGATGATTATTGTAATTAAGATAAATTCTCCCCAATACCAAAGGGGTTGCTAACAGACCCTTCGGTCTGCACCAATGGTCTGTGAACCTCAAACTCTGAAATCGACTTTGCTTAAATCTTCGGTAGGCTTTGCACAAAACCTCTGCGTAAAAAAATCCAACGAGGCTATTGCACAGAGTTTCTCAGAGGTAACACAGAGTTTCGCAGAGTTGGACAGAAACATTGCAATTTGAGAATGGTATAAACGAGATTGCATTGTAATAAAAATAAAGGTATTAATAAGCAAGTATAGTAACTTGCAGCATAAGGTGATAAACTATGAATTTTAAAGACTTAAACATTAACAACCCACTGCTAAAGGCATTGGAAGATTTGGAATACATACATCCAACTCCGGTTCAGGTGCAGGCATTTCCTGTGGTAATGTCGGGGCGCGATGTGGTGGCCATAGCACAAACCGGAACAGGTAAAACTTTTGCGTATTTATTACCCATTTTAAGACAACTAAAATACTCAGAACAACGTCATCCACGTGTGCTCATTATTGTGCCAACACGCGAGTTGGTGTTGCAAGTTTATGGCGAGGTTAAACGCTTAACCAAATACATGAGTGTAAGGGCAGGGGCAATGTATGGTGGTGGTAACATCAACAAACAAAAAGAAATGGTATTTGCCGGCCTAGATGTGCTGGTTTCAACCCCGGGTAGATTAATTGATTTGGCCAGTATTGGTGCTATTAAATTAACCAGTATACAACGCCTGGTGATTGATGAAGTGGACGAAATGTTGGAGCAAGAATTTAGAGCTCAGCTTAATTCAATTATGGATTATTTGCCACCCAAACGACAAAACATTTTGTTCTCGGCAACACTTACCGAAGAGGTAGAAAAACTATTTACCGAGTTTTTTAATAATCCTGTTAAAGTAGAAGTTGCACCACACGGTACACCGCTCGAAAAAATTATACAGTGGGGGTATTATGTTCCAAACTTTGGTACCAAGGTTAATTTGTTAACGCACTTATTGCAAACAGATGAAACCTTAAATAAAGTATTGGTATTCTCATCTAAAATTAAAAATGCTGATAAATTATATGAAATGATGCATCAGCATTTTGCCGGAAATATTGGTATCTTACATTCGCGCAAACCGCAAACACAACGTTTTGAAGCATTACGTCAGTTCTCTGAAAATGAAATCAGAATATTGATTGCTACAGATGTTGCAGCACGTGGTTTGGATGTGGTGGATGTAACGCACGTTATTAATTTTGATACACCGGATAACCCAAATGATTATTTACATCGTATAGGTAGAACCGGTCGTATTGGTAAAGATGGAACTGCTATCACATTTATAAATGCTGCCGAAGAAGAATACATTCCGGAAATTGAATCGGTTATGAATAAAGAAATTGCCATACTTGATTTTCCGCAAGAGGTAGCACTTTCTAAAATAATGAGCGATGATGAGAAGCCTAAACTTAAAGAGAAAAACTACCTTAAATCGCTGAAGGTTACAGAAGAAAGAGGTGCTTCATTTCACGAGAAAAAAGATAAAAACAAAAAAGTGAACTTAGGTGGTGCATACAAAAAAACGGGTGGTAAAACACGCTCGGTAAATAGAAATGTATTGCGTAACCGTGCTAAACGAAAAGGATTTTAATAACAATGGAAATTAAACGTATTGCCGTGTATTGCGGTTCGTCTGTTGGCGATGAAGAAATATATAAAACAGAAGCTATTGCCTTAGTTCAAGCCATGCACAAACGTGGTTATGGATTGGTTTATGGTGGAGGAAACGTTGGTATTATGGGCATTATTGCCGATGAAATGTTGCGTTTAGGTGGTGAAGTAATTGGTGTAATTCCAAAACGTTTAATGGACAAAGAAGTTGGTCACACCGAACTTACCCAACAAATTGTAGTTGATAGCATGCACGAGCGTAAAGCTAAAATGTTTGAATTGTGCGATGCTTGTATTGCTTTACCCGGTGGTATTGGTACCATGGAAGAATTGTTTGAGGCCTTTACCTGGAGTCAGCTTGGTTTTCATTACAAACCTTGTGGTGTTTTAAATGTAAATGGATTTTACAAGCCATTAAATGATTTGTTGCAACACATGGTAGATCATAAATTTTTGAAGCAAGACTTTAAAAATATGTTGTTGTTTAATGATGATGTAAACGCGTTGTTAAATGACATCGAAACTTTTGAGTTTCCGCAAACATTGAAGTGGCAGTAGGGGAGAGTTGTTTGTTGTTTGTTGTTTGGAGTTTGTGGTTTGGGGATTTGCTTTCCGTTGTTAAGTTTCTTCTCCACTTTAGTATTGGTTGATCGATACAGCCTGTTCGAGTGCCCCGAGTACTCGGGGTTTATCGAGAACAGGAGTTATGAACCATTATCTCAACTAGTTAACCACAGCTATAGCAGCGACATCACAGCGATAGCAGCGAAATAATTGCTCACAGAAATCTCAGAATTTCACAGAAAGTTTAATTTTTCGTCAACCACTGTCAGGGTCTATAACCGCTGAAAGTTTTACCACCCCCATGCCGCAGGCATCCCGCTTTGCCCTTAGTGTTCCCTTCTTTGTGTTCACCGTGGTAAAAACCATACCGAAGGTATCCTTTGCACTTTAGTGGTGAAACCCTTTGTGCCGTTGTGGCTCTGTGGTTCAACCTCCCATGCCGCAGGCATCCCGCTGTGCCCTTAGTGTTCCCTCCTTTGTGTTCACCGTGGTAAAAACCATACCGAAGGTATCCTTTGCACTTTAGCGGTGAAACCCTCTGTGCCGTTGTGGCTCTGTGGTTCAACCTCCCTACTGCTGCGTCCTTAGTGTTCCTTCCTTTGTGTTCACCGTGGTAAAAACCATACCGAAGGTATCCTTTGCCCTCTAGCGGTGAAACCCTCTGTGCCGTTGTGGCTCTGTGGTTCAACCTCCCTACTGCTGCGTCCTTAGTGTTCCTTCCTTTGTGTTCACCGTGGTAAAAACCATACCGAAGGTATCCTTTGCCCTCTAGCGGTGAAACCCTTTGTGCCGTTGTGGCTCTGTGGTTCAACCTCCCATGCCGCTGTGCCCTTAGTGTTCCCTCCGTTGTGTTCTCCGTGGTAAAAACCATGCCGAAGGCATTCTCCCCGTAAAATATCCGTCACAGTTACATCACCTCCTTTTTACTCAAAGAAAATCTTCATATTTGTGTTCAAACAAAAATCAATAAACAACATGAAAAAAATAGTAGCCTTGTTTGCCGTTGTAGCACTTGTATTTGGTGCAACTGCATTTAAACAAACCGAAACAACCGGATATAAAGTTGGCGATATGGCCACCGATTTTAACCTACGCAACGTAGATGGTAAAATGGTAAAACTAGCCGACTACAAAAAAGCCAAAGGATTTATTGTGGTGTTTACCTGTAACCACTGTCCGTTTTCGCAAGCTTACGAGCAACGTATTATTAACTTACACAATAAATACGCAGCAAAAGGTTATCCTGTAATTGCCATCAACCCAAATGATGCCAAGCGCGAACCTGAAGACAGTTATGCCAAGATGCAAGAATTGGCTAAAACAAAAAAATACCCGTTTGTGTATTTGCATGATGAAACCCAGCAAATAGCAAAAACCTACGGAGCAACACGCACACCACATGTGTTTATATTACAAAAAAACAAAGGTGGTAACAAAGTAGCCTACATTGGTGCAATTGACGATAACTACGAAGACGAAAAAGCAGCCACCGAAAAATATGTAGAAGGTGCAGTGAATGCTTTATTAAACGGAAAAGCCATAAGCAAAACTTCAACCAAAGCCATAGGTTGCACCATTAAGTGGAAGAAATAAAATTCATTTTATAATGAACTAAAACCAATTCCAAAAATCAGAACTCTGTTGGTCTAAATCTAAGTCTTCATTGTAATAGGGATTATCAAAAATACTATTACTCCCGCTTGATTCAGTTGAGTTGTAATTCTCTGAGTTTATTTCAGCTTCCAACTGATCAATGTTCCTATATTCATCTAGCTGTCGTTCAAATTCTTTATTTGATTCAATGGCATAAGCGAGACTTCTTTTTGCAACAGCTCTATTGCGTTTGACTATATCTTCTTCAGGATTAAGTTCAAGTGACTTGTCGTAATCCTTTATAGCACCTATATAATCTTTCAAAAAATGTTTTGAATCGCCTCTTTTTTTGTAGTATGTTGGATTTTTGGAATTTAACTTAATAGCAGAAGAGTAATCTGTTATTGCACCTTCGTAATCCTTTATATTTGCTTTTGCATCACCAAGATTAATATATGCAAGTTCGTTATCTGCTGCTTCTTCTAATGCCTTCCTGTTTTTATCAACTGTTTGTAGGAAATTTGACAGTTTAATTTTTAAATTTCGAATTTTAGAGTTCTTGTTTTCTAGTTCTGGGTCAATTTTTAATGAAATGCATACATCATCCCAAGCCCCTTTATAATCTTTTAATTCAAATTTTGAATAACCTCTTTCTGCATATGCTAGAGCAAATTTTGGGTCTAATTCTATTGACTTGTCAAATTCTCTGATAGCGTTGTAATGCACCCTCATATTACTTCTGACCACTCCTTTATAAAAATATGAGAGGGAATCATTTGGGTTTAGTTCAATCGCTTTGTTGTAATCTTTGATTGCATATAGTCCAAGGTTTAAACTTTTCTTCACATTACCTCTTTTGCGATATAAACTAGCTTCTTGGGGGGCTAAACTAATTGCTTTGTTAAAATCTGACAATGCCTCGTTTTTTAATCCAAGATTTGTCTTCACTATACCCAAATTGTTATATGTAATCCAAGATTGAGGATCTAATTCTAATGATTTTGTAAGTGCTTCTAGTGACTCAGAATATTTTTTTAAGCGATATTTAGCATTACCAAGACAATCATATGCATTTGCATTTCTATTGTCTAATTCAACTGCTTTTGTCGCATCTTCCAACATACCATCGAAGTCATTAAGGCCCGCCTTGGCTTCGGATCTGTGAATATATGCGTTGGTATTTTGATTGTTTTGGGTTATGGATTCAGTCAATATTCTGATAGCACCCTCATAATCCTTAATTTTCAATCTACAGATCCCCAACATTTCAGTTGTTAGTGAGTGGTGGGGTAACGCTTCTAGTATCTCTGAAAATAAATTTATGGCTTCTTGGTAATCAGAGTGATTTTTGGCTTCGTAAAGAAATTCAACTCTGTTCCTGATTTCTTTATTGTTTTCTAATTCAGTTAAATAATCTCTGTTGAGGTTATTAATGTATTTAGAGTTTAATTTGAAAAAAGCTAAATTAAATTTGTCTCTCAGTTGATCATAATTAAAATTATCAGACAAATTTGGTGTTTTATCATCTATATTCTTCATGATTGTTTTTTGAATGTATTACCCTTAGGATGTTAAATAAGTTGATTAATCAAGTTTAGTTAAAACAATAGATTTTTGAAAATTTATTTTGCATTTGTATGTTTAATAATTTTTTCATTCATGAGACTATATCCGGCCTATGATGATTTTACGCAACAATCAAGGT
>CAZRVA010000020.1:6471-33212 GCA_964603255.1 uncultured Chitinophaga sp. | reverse complement strand
TTTCTTAGGAGCAGCTTTCTTAGCAGCAGCTTTCTTAGGAGCAGCTTTCTTAGCAGCAGCCTTTTTAGGAGCAGCTTTCTTAGCAGCGGCTTTCTTAGGAGCAGCTTTCTTAGCAGCAGCTTTTTTAGGAGCAGCTTTCTTAGCAGCAGCTTTTTTAGGAGCAGCTTTTTTTGCAGCGGCTTTTTTAGGAGCAGCAGTTTTAGCAGGTGCTGCTTTTTTAGTTTTTTTAGTTGCCATGTTTTAAAATATTTATTTGATTGATTACATGAACAAATTTATACGAGTGTTTATACATTTCAAATACCTGCTCACAATCAGTTACTAAAAATAGCCACGTTGTTTTGTTGATAACCATAATAATATTGATGAAAGTATAGATTTATCAAGCACTTTAACATGTATATGTTTGTTTTATTCAATCATAAAATTGTTAATCACAACATATTCACACATCATATTATTGTAAGTATTATCACCACAAAAAACATAAAATAAATTTTACACAACAGCTGAAAACAACTATAAATACTGGTACTAACAAGCATCAACTATTTATATATTATATCTATCATTAAAAATAAAACAACACAATCATGTTCATACATGAACAGATGATTGTGTGTCATCGTGTATATTTTTTTTTACACTTAAAATGCATTGTTTATATATCAACTTAAAAAAGGTGATGCTTCAAACCTTTAGTTTTTTCAATACTTACAATACAGTTTTGCACACACTCTTCTTTTAAAATTTATTCTTTATTTGATTCATGGTTATTCACATCACTTTTTTTTATTTATTATTTTTTTTGAGTGCACATCAACCAAAAAACATAAACAGTAACTATAATTGAAACACTAATTGAATAAAATTATGCGTGCAGAAATCATCACAATTGGAGATGAAATATTAATAGGACAAATTATAGATACTAACTCGAGTTGGTTAGGACAAGAGCTAGGTAAGCTAGGTATACAAGTTGTACATCGCACATCAGTTTCTGATAATGCACAAGCTATTGTTAATGCTTTAAATGGTGCAAAGCAACGTGCCGATATTATTATCACTACAGGTGGATTAGGACCAACCAAAGATGATATAACCAAACATACTTTTGCCAATTACTTTAACACCGAACTGGTATTAAATCAGGAAGTGTTAAATTGGGTAAGAGATATTTTTAAAAGAAGAAAATTACCAATGGTTGATAGCAATAATGCTCAAGCTTTGGTTCCTGCAAATTGCGAGGTACTTTTTAATAGAAGTGGAACTGCCCCTGGTATGTGGTTTGATGAAGATGGTAAAATTTTCATCAGTATGCCGGGTGTACCTTTTGAGATGAAAGTAATTTTTGAAGAGCAATGTGTACCGCGATTACAAAAGCGTTTTAGCTTACCGGTTATTATACATCGCACCATTTTAACGTGTAACATAGGCGAGAGTTTTTTAGCACTTAAACTGGAGAACATAGAGAATAATTTACCACCTCACATAAAACTTGCATACTTACCTGCAGTGGGTATGGTAAGGTTACGTTTTAGCGGATCGCATACACATTATGCAACATTAAAAGATGAGTTAGATGAAATTATCACACATGTATACGATACTGTTGGTGATTATATTTATGGTGAAGAAAACGATACCTTGGAGCATGTGGTGGGTGTACTTTTAAAATCAAATAACAAGACGCTATCAACTGCCGAAAGTTGCACAGGTGGTTATGTATCACATTTGATCACATCAGTACCAGGTAGTTCAACTTATTATAAAGGTAGTATTATAAGTTATGCTAACGAGGTTAAAGAGAACGAACTTGGTGTATCAACCCAAATACTAAAAACCCAAGGAGCAGTTAGCGAAGCTTGTGTTACACAAATGGCAGAAAGTGTAAGAAAAAAACTGAATACAGATTATGCTATTGCAACAAGTGGAATTGCTGGTCCTGACGGTGGTACTGCAGAAAAACCTGTTGGTACAGTTTGGATAGCAGTAAGTGGCCCAAGTGCAACTGTTGCAAAACAGTTTAACATGGGCGATAACCGCGAACGCACCATTCAAAGAAGTGCCATACAGGGTTTGGATATGTTGCGCAAAATGCTGCTCGAAAGTATGCATGAGTAAACATTGTTAACTGGTATTATTTGTGTAATATGGAATACCACACAGGTATTCCATTAATTACATGTACCTTTGCTTTAAGTACGCTTTACATTTATAGTACTTAATACAACATGACATTTGACGAATTACAATTAATTGATCCAATTTTAAAAGCGCTAAAAGAAGAAGGTTATACGCACCCAACTCCTATACAAGCACAAGCCATTCCATCATTATTACAAGGCAAAGATTTATTAGGTTGTGCGCAAACAGGCACAGGAAAAACAGCCGCATTTGCTATACCTATTATACAATTATTATACAACCAACGCGAGCAAGAGCGCAAGCGTAAACTAACATCAACACTTATACTTACTCCAACCCGAGAGTTGGCCATACAAATTGGTGATAGTTTTGAAGCATACGGTAGATATACCGGATTAAAACACACGGTAATTTTTGGTGGTGTTTCACAACATAGCCAAACCAATGCATTAAAGTATGGTATTGACATTTTGATTGCAACACCAGGAAGGTTATTAGATTTAATGCAACAAGGTTTTGTTGAATTGAACCATATTGAACTTTTTGTTTTAGATGAAGCAGACAGAATGCTTGATATGGGTTTTGTGCATGATGTAAAAAAGGTACTGGCCAAGCTTCCTCAGCAAAAACAATCATTATTTTTCTCAGCTACTATGCCACCCGAAATTGTAAAGCTGGCAAATACCATTTTACATAACCCGGTAAAAGTTGAAGTTACTCCGGTTTCTTCAACTGCAGAAAAAGTAGCTCAGCAATTGTATTACGTTGATAAGCCAAACAAAAAGGCATTGCTTATAGAGTTACTTAAGAAAAAAAACATGCATAGTGTACTTATTTTTGCGCGCACTAAACATGGAGCAGATAGGATTGCAAAAGACCTGACCAAACAGGGTTTTAAAACAGCAGCTATTCATGGCGATAAATCACAAAATGCAAGACAAAATGCATTGAACGATTTTAAGAATGGTACAATAAGAACTTTAGTGGCAACTGATATTGCTGCACGAGGAATTGATATTGATAATTTAAGCCACGTAATTAATTACGAAATACCAAATCAACCCGAAACCTATGTACACCGCATTGGAAGAACAGGACGTGCAGCTGCAAGTGGAATTGCGATTAGTTTTTGTGATGCAGAGGAACGTGAATACATCAGAGATATTGAAAAACTAATTGGGCAAAAAATTCCGGTGGTGGAAAATCATCCTTACCCAATGCAAGATTTTAATCCTGCACCCAAAAATCCAAACGACAGAAGGCATCAAAAAAAAGGTGAGCTTCGTACACCACCAAAAAGCAATAATGGAACTCGAAAATTTAAAGGAGGATCAACCCAAAACACCAACAAAGCTAAAACCGAAAAGAAGCCTGTTGGTAAACCTAAATTTAATAGCAACAAAAACAACTAACCAATTGAAAACTTAGGCTTTAATTGTAAGGCTTAAACTACCTCTAATGTTTAACCAACAAAATAAATGAGGTTAGTATAATAATCATTGGCATAAGTCGGGCAAAAAATTAAATTTGCCCAAACATTTAAAAGTGTAAAATTGGCAAGCCTCACATTTCCAAAGAAATACAACTTGTCCATTTTACCCTAATGCATAAATTGACTAAATAACATGTCTGAATTTCAACTGGTGATGCCCAAAATGGGCGAAAGTATTGCGGAAGCAACTATTATCCGCTGGGTTAAAAACGAAGGCGATATGATCGCTGCAGATGAAACCGTATTAGAAATTGCTACCGATAAAGTAGATTCTGAAGTTCCTTCGCCAAAAGGAGGTAAACTTATAAAGCGTTTATTTAATGAAGGTGATGTAGTTCCGGTTGGTGCTGCTATTGCCATCATAGCGCTTGAAGGCGGAGCTGCTGCAACTCCTGCTGCCCCTGTGGCAGAGGTAAAAACAGCGGTTGCCGAGGTTGAAAAAACAGTTGCTGCTGCGATTAATACCACTGCTGCACCTAAAGTAAGCAATAACGGTGGCGCACGTTTTTACAGTCCTTTGGTTTTAAATATTGCCAAAGAAGAAAACGTAAACATGGCCGAACTTGAAAATATTGAAGGTACCGGAAGCGAAGGACGTGTTACCAAACGCGATATTTTAGCTTACGTACAAAATAGAGGAAATGCACCTGCTGCTCCTGCAGTTTCTGCTCCGGTTGCAACAGCACCGGTTGCAACACCAAGTGCACCTGCTGCTACTGCCCCTGCAGTTAAAGCACCAAAGGTTACTTTAATGCCAGGAGATGAAATTATTGAGATGGATCGCATGCGTAAAATCATTGCCGAAAACATGGTAATGAGTAAGCAAGTTTCGCCACACGTTACTTCATTTGTTGAGGCTGACGTAACCAACATGGTTAAATGGAGAGATAAAGCGAAGAAAGTATTTGAAAAACGCGAAGGAGAAAAAATTACGTTCACTCCAATGTTTATTGAGTGCGTTGTAAAAGCAATAAAAGATTACCCAATGATTAACATTGCGGTTGATGGTACAAACATTGTTAAACGTAAATCAATTAACGTAGGTATGGCAGCGGCTTTACCCAGTGGTAACCTTATAGTTCCTGTACTTAAAAATGCAGATAACATGAACTTAATTGGTTTAACCAAAATGGTAAACGATTTAGCAAACCGTGCTCGTGTAAATAAATTATCTCCTGATGAAATTTCGGGTGGTACTTTCACATTAACAAACGTAGGTGGTTTTGGTAATGTAATGGGTACACCAATTATTAGTCAACCACAAGTTGCAATTATGGCAACAGGTACCATTAAAAAGAAACCTGCTGTTATGGAAACAGAAATGGGCGATGTAATTGCAATACGCCACATCATGTTCTTATCATTAAGCTACGATCACCGTGTGGTTGATGGATCACTTGGAGGTTCATTCTTACGCAGGGTAGCAGATTATATGGAACAATGGGATGTAAACAGAGAAATCTAATTTTTAATCAAAAGATATACAAAATGGCCACCTTAACGGGTGGCTATTTTTTTTACATGTTATACCCAAAGTGCATTCTATATAGTCAAATCACTGCAATGGTGATATTAAGTTAATTCAGTGTACTGTTATTTTATTAATTATTGATAAGTATCAATCAATCTGATATTAGTTTGTTGTATATTGCAATTATATCGTTGAAACATATACAATACCCCAATCAATCCGAATGAAAGCAACCCAAAACAAACTCTACGATTTGTTAAAAACTAACGAAGAAGTTTTTGACTTTTTTCAGATGCATGCTCTTGATGGTTTAGTTTATCAAGACTTAACAAACCCAAAAAACTCTTGGATTAACAATAAACTTTTACAAGTGCTTGGTTATACAGAAAAAGACCAAGATGTGTATAAGCATATTTTTAGCATACTTGATATTACCAAATCTTTAGATGATTCAAAAACTAATAAGAACCAAACAAAAGAAGTATGCTTTAAACATAAAACCGGCAAAGAAATATGGATGTTAACCACTTTTATATATTTTCCTAACAACCATGTTTTGGTTTCATCATTAAAAAACATTACACGATTAAAAGAACACGAGTTATTTTTAGAAAGTTGCAACCTGCAAGCCAATATAGGTTATTGGGAAATAGACTTGATTGCGAACACGCCACCGCTTTGGAGTAGTATAACACGAGATATACATGAGGTTGAACAAGATTATTGTCCGCAGTTGGAGGCTGCTATTTTATTTTATAAGGAAGGAAGCAACAGAGATACACTAAGGACACTTTTTTCAGATGCTATTAACCTAGGACAGCCATATACCGCAGATTTTGAAATAATTACCGCCAAAGGCAACGAAAAATGGGTAAAAACTACTTGTATTCCACAATTTGTTGATGGGAAATGTATAAGGGTTTATGGCACATTTCAAGACATAACTTTACAAAAACTATTAAACACACAACTTGCACAAGAAAAACTAAAATTGAACAATGCTATTGACGGAGCAAGGATAGCGACTTGGGAATGGAATGTGCAAACAGGCAAAACTGTTATTAACGAGAGATGGGCCGAAATGATTGGCTACACGCTTGATGAATTGAGTCCAACAGACGCCAATACATGGACACGTTTTGTACACCCTGACGATCTAATAAAAGCACAAAATGCACTTGATGCATGTTTAAAAAAAAGCACAGCCTATTATGAGGCTGAGTTTAGGATGAAACACAAAAATGGCAGTTGGGTCTGGATTTATGACAAGGGAAATGTGTTTAGCTATACCGAAGATGGGAAACCACTTATGATGTACGGTATACATATTGATGTTACAGATAAGGCCACAGAAATTAGTAAATATGCAGAATTTATAAAACACGCACCATCGGCCACTGCCATGCTTGATAATAATTTAAATTACATTGCGCTTTCTGAACAATGGGTTAAAGAGTTTAATTTAAAAAGCATTGATGATACAATTGGCAAAAACCATTACGAATTGTTTCCTGAAATTGGAGAGGAGTGGAAAGCTATTCACAAAAAATGCTTAACAGGAGAAAAAGCCCAAAGCGAATCTGATAAATTTACAAGAGCCAACGGAAATGTACAATGGTTGAGATGGGCCATAAATCCTTGGTATAACATTAATGGTAATGTTGGTGGTTTAATAATGATGACTGAGGATATTACCGAAAGAATAATCACTAAGGAATTATTGCATATAAGCGAAGAAACATTTAGAGGTAACTTTGAACACGCATCAATCGGTATGGCTATTTCTGATCATACCGGCAAGGGATTAAAAGTTAATCAAACATTGAGTAAAATGTTAGGGTATACAATAGACGAGTTACTAACAACATCCTTCGTTGATTTAACTCATCCTGATGATCTTAACAAAGATTTAGATCTTTTTAAACGGGTAACAGCAGGTGAAATAGATAACTATCAAATAGAAAAAAGATGCTTACATAAAAATGGGAGCATCGTACACATTATTTTAGCCCTATCTGTTGTTAAAGACGAAAACAACAACATTCTTTATTACATCACGCAAATGGTGGATATAAGCCAACTAAAGCAAACAGAACAAAAGTTGGCAGATGCATTGTTATATAATCAATCAATTTTAGATGCTACTAAACAGATATCCATTATCAGAACAAACGAAAACGGCTTAATAACCACCTTTAATGTTGGTGCCGAAAATTTGCTTGGATATAAAGCAGAGGAGATACTTAATAAACAAACACCATTGTTGTTTCATGATGAAGAAGAATTAAAACACCATGCTCAGAAAATTTTAGATGAAACCGGAGATTTAGTTGAGGGATTTGATGTGTTTAAACACATAATAGATAACAAAAGTGAACCAGTAAGCGACTGGACTTATATCACAAAATCAAAAGAAAGAATACCCGTTTTACTTACTTTAAATGATATCATACAAAACGGAAAAACAGTTGGTTATTTGGGCATTGGGGTTGATATAACAGAAATTAAAAAAGCAGAAAAAGATATCGAGAATTTATTAAACGTAACGCAAGAACAAAACCTGAGACTTCGCAACTTCGCACACATTGTATCACATAACCTACGTTCTCATTCAGGTAACATAAGTGCCCTAATTGATATTTTACAAATAGAACAAAAAGCACTTCAAGAAAATGTAGTATTTACCTACTTAAAAGCCGCTGCTGAAAACCTAAAAGAAACAATTGAACATCTAAATTCAGTTGCAGCACTAAATGCATCAAATAAGCAAAAGGCAGATAAAATAAATATCAAGCCACTAATTGAGTCGGCAATTGGTAATGTAACCGGATTAGCTTACGATGCGCATGTAAATATTCAAAATTTGGTTACTGAAGACCTGTTTATAACCGGAGATGTAGCTTATCTTGATAGTATTTTTCTAAACTTCCTTACTAATGCAATAAAGTACCGAGCAGAGGGCAAAAACAGCTATGTAATCGTATCGGCACAAATAAGTGGTGATTATGCTGCTGTAAGTTTCAAAGACAACGGACTAGGTATTGATTTAAAAAAGAATGGAAACAAGTTATTTGGTATGTATAAAACATTCCACAAAAATCCAGATTCACGAGGTGTAGGACTATTTATCACCAAAAATCAAGTGGAAGCAATGGGAGGAAAAATTGAGGTAGAAAGTACCCCAAATGTTGGGACTACATTTACCGTTTATTTTAAGCATTCTGTTTAAAATACTGTCTATCAAAACACTAAACAGCAGAGCAAAACAAAACGGCTCATTTTATCTTTCTTTTACAAAACTTTAACCTAAAAGTATCCTTTAATGTTTATTTAATGGTAGCTTTGCGCCACATTTAAAAAAACGCTTGACATCAACATTAAAACATATTAACGCTGTTCTGCTCGTGTTTTTGGCATTGGTTTACATCATGCCAAATTTTAGTATAAAGCCCTCAGCTTTTTCTGATAGCACCGAACAAACCAGTCAAGAAAATTTTGCATCTGATGTTGAGGAGAAAGAATTTATTGATACAGAAATTAATTTAACTCCAAACTGTAGCGATAACGACATGTGGCGTAATTATGTAACATTAAACTACATAAGCAACCAAGTAATAGAACCTGTTATTAAGCGA
Organism: uncultured Chitinophaga sp.; assembly: GCA_964603255.1. Classification (GTDB taxonomy): domain Bacteria; phylum Bacteroidota; class Bacteroidia; order UKL13-3; family UKL13-3; genus UBA6183. The sequence continues at coordinate 24,466 of CAZRVA010000020.1, read as the reverse complement.
CCTACACCGCCTCCACAGGCATAAGCTTTTTAACTTCTGGCCTAATACTCCATGCATTTTTGCATGAATCAAATTTCATTTTAAAATCATAAATTAATGATTGACAAACTTATTGCGTATAGTACACGTAGTCCGTGGACTATTGGTTTTATTGTTTTAATACTTAGCATTTGGGGAGGTTACTCCCTTAAAAATTTACCTATAGATGCCGTGCCTGATGTTACCACCAATCAGGTTGATGTTATTACCAACTCTCCTAATCTTTCATCGTTAGAGATTGAACGTTTTATCACCACACCAATTGAAATGGCCATGGCAAACATTCCGGGGTTAATTGAGGTGCGTTCAAATTCCAAATTTGGGAGTAGTGTAGTTAAACTCATTTTTAAAGATGAGATAGATATTTATTGGGCCCGTCAACAAGTTTTTGAAAGACTAGAGGGTGTAAAAAGTGAAATACCAGAAGGAGCGGGTACTCCAATTTTAGGCCCAGCATCAACCGGTTTGGGTGAAATTTACCAATATGTTATTCGCCCAACTGATATAAAAAACAGCAAATACACCACCACAGAAATTCGTACCATACAAGATTGGGTGGTACGAAGGAAACTGTTAGGTTTAACAGGTGTTGCCGATGTGAGTGGCTATGGAGGATTTACCAAAGAATATCAAGCTAAAATCAAACCCGAAAGGCTAAAATCTTTTGGTATTACAGTTGATGAATTGTACGAAGCACTTGCTAAAGGTAACAGCAATACCGGTGGAGCTTATATTGAAAAAGACAACAAAGCTTATACTATTAGAGGTATTGGTTTGGCCAAAAACCTGGATGATATTGCCAACACGGTAATTGAAACACGTAATGGAGTTCCTATTTTGGTGAAAGAGGTGGCTGATGTTGAGTTTGGACATGCCTTGAGATATGGAGCACTAACCATGAATGGAGAAGGCGATGTAGTAGGTGGATCAATATTAATGATGAAAGGTGCAAACGGTAATCAGGTTATTGAAGATGTAAAAAAACGCATGGCCGAAATTCAGGAAATATTGCCTGAAGGATTGGTAATTGAACCATTTGTTGACCGTTCTAAATTAGTAAATGCGGCCATAAAAACAGTAGCCACTAACTTAATTGAAGGTGCGTTAATAGTATTTGTAGTTATCCTTTTATTGTTAGGAAACTTACGTGCCGGTTTATTAGCTGCATCGGTTATTCCACTTTCTATGTTGTTTGCATTTATAATCATGAATTACACCGGTGTGGTTGGAAACATTATGAGTTTAGGTGCAATTGATTTCGGCTTATTAGTAGACCCTGCAATTATTGTGGTAGAAAGCGTGGTGTTGTTTTTAGCGGTAGCCATGAGCAAACGCTTACGAGAAAACCCTAATGCTAAAATGACCTATGAAGATAGGCAAGACATAGTTGTAGAGTCAACCATTACCATAAAAAAATCAGTGGTATTTGGTGGGTTGATTATTTTGATTGTCTACTTCCCTATTTTAACCTTGCAAGGTGTAGAAGGTAAAATGTTTAGCCCAATGGCTAAAACAGTTGGATACGCAATTATAGGGGCGTTAATTTTGGCTTTAACATACGTTCCGATGATGAGCGCGCTGGTGTTGCGTCCTTCAAAATCATTACATCATGATGATATCGGAGCCAAAATTGTAAACTTCTTTTTAAAAGGCATTAACCCATTATTTGCCGCTTGCTTAAAATACAAGAAGGTGGTTATTGGCTTTGCGGGTGCAGTAATTTTTGCCGGATACATTGGCTTCTCTAATATAGGTGGCGAGTTTATTCCTAAGCTACAGGAAGGTGATATTTTAATTGATATGAATTTGCCAATTGGAACTCCACTTACCGAGTCGATATCACAAAGCAATAACATTCAAAAATTCTTGATGAAAGAATATCCTGATGAAATTGAAAGAATTGTTTCAAAGATTGGTACATCAGAAGTTAAAGTAGACCCTTTACCTCTTGAATCACAAGAAATATCCGTAGTTTTAAAAGATAAAAAGCATTGGACAAAAACTAAGCAGCAAGAAGAATTGGCTGCAATGTTTAATGAATCCATGAAACAGTTTCCGGGTATCATTTTGTCTATTCAACAACCTATTGAAAGTCGTGTAAATGATATGATGAGTGGTGCAAGAACAGACGTTGTAGTACAATTATACGGACCTGATTTGGATACGTTGGTAAAAAAAGGAAACGAGATTATTCAGTTGGTAAAAACGGTACCAGGTGCGGTTGATGTGCAAGAGAATAAAGTATTTGGTTTACCTCAAATTAATATTGAGTACGATAGAAAAGCCATGGCCTTGTACGGTGTAAAAGTAGAACAAGTAAACCGTGCAATACAAACCGCTTTTGGTGGAGCTACCGCTGGTGTTATTTATGAAAATGATAAACGATTTGATTTAACATTAAGACTTGTAGGCGAAGAACGTGTTAAACGTGAAAACATAGATAATTTAATGATTGAAGCAGATAATGGACAACCCGTTCCTTTAAAAGAATTAGCTACAATACAAGAAGATGTTGGACCATCAGAAATTGGTCATGAAGGCTTACAACGTAGAGTAAATTTAGGTTTTAATGTTCGTGAACGTGATTTGGAAAGTGTAGTTAATGATGTAATAAAATTAGTTGATACCAAAGTTACATTACCTGATAATTACAAAGTAACTTATGGAGGAGAGTTCGAAAACTTTAGTCGTGCAAAAGGCACATTGGCTATTGTTGTTCCTATTTCATTGCTCATTATTTTAGGATTATTATACCTAACATTTGGCAACTTTAAAGATAGTTTACTGATATATTCTGTAGTTCCTTTATCAGCAGTAGGTGGCGTATTATCATTACTTATTCGTGATATGAACTTTAGCATTTCTGCAGGTGTTGGTTTTATTGCTTTATTTGGCGTTGCTGTGCTGAATGGAATTTTATTGGTTAGTCATTTTAACTACCTAGGTACAATTGGGGTTGATGATTTGGACCAACGTGTAAAACAAGGATTGCAAGAACGTATCAGGCCGGTTTTAATGACATCGTTGGTTGCGGCACTAGGCTTTATGCCAATGGCACTATCAACAAGTGTTGGTGCTGAGGTACAAAAACCATTAGCAACAGTAGTAATTGGTGGATTAATTATATCTACCGCACTTACCTTATTTGTGCTACCGGTACTTTACACTTTGTTTACTAAAAAAGTTACTAAAACTAATACCAATAACTAAACAACATGAGACTTACTTTATTTATATTATTTGCATTAGTTGGTATGTATACCTATGGGCAGCAAAGCCTAAAAGGGTTGAGTAGGCAACAAGCATTACAACTTGCACAAGAAAAAAATCCTCAAGTAAAATTAGCCAACTTAAAAAAGGAAAAGCAACAAGCATTAAAAGGTTCTGCATTGGGTATTTCATCGCCTGAAGTAATATTTGAGGCACCCACCTCAAACGAGCTAAGACCAGGTGTTTTACAGTCATTTGATTTCCCAACAACTTATGTAAGAAAATACCAATCGCAAAACCAACAAATAGCAATAGCCGAAACCGAAAAACAAATTACGTTAAATCAATTGCGCTATCAGGTAAACAGTACCTACAACGAAATGCAATATTTACGTGAGGTATTTGCATCATACCAACAACAAGATTCTTTATTAGAAGATGTGGTTGAAGTTACTAATGTTAGGCTTGAGGTTGGACAAATTTCGAACTTGGAAAAATTAAATGCAGAATCACAATACCGTGAAGTTAAGTATCAACTTGACCAAGTAAAGTCTAAATTAAGAACTGCACGTGTACACATGAGTTTGTTAACTGGTAATCCAAACGACACCACCATTACTGCGGGAGATGAATTTACCAAAGTAAACCTAGGCAGTAATGTGTTAAACAGCGATGAAGCTTATGCTGGTAATCCGTTAACTAAATACTACGATCAAAACAAACGTTTGCAGCATTTACAACTTAAACAAAACCAAAGCTATTGGTTCCCAAGTTTAATTGTTGGTTACTTAAACCAAGGTGCATCTAACTCACCCATGCAATACCGTATGCGTTATGGTTTTACATTTCCTTTGTGGTTTTGGACCAACTCATCGCAGGTTAAAGCAGCACGTAAAAATGTAAACATTGCCGATCAACAAGTGGTATTAAATCAATACGATTTAAAAGGTAATTACACACAAGCTTTATCAGAGTTAAGACAATATACCGAGGCGTTAAATTATTTTGAGCAAACGGCTTTGCCTCAAGCACAAGAAATATCAAAAACAGCAAAAGAAGGATACAGATTAGGTAGCATTGGTTACTATAACTACTTGTTAAACCTACAACAAGTAATAAAAATTAGATTAGGCTATTTAGAGGCTTTAAAAAATTACAATCAAGCTATTTTCACCATTCAATATTTAAGAGGAGAATAAATAACATGAGAAAATTATATTTAGCATTAGGTTTAATTATCCTATTTGCAGCATGTGGCGACAGCAAGAAAACAGAAGAAACCTCTGCTGTTACCTATAAAAAAGACATCGATTCGATAACACTTACACAACAACAACTAAAAGGTGTTAATGTAAAATTTGCCCAATTTACTCCTCGAATCATTAAACCAATAATACATGCAAATGGTGTAATAAAACTTATGCCAGAAAGCAAGGCAGAAGTCAGCTCGCATATTAGTGGAAAAGTAGAGCGTATATTTGTGCGTGAAGGCATGTTTGTGCAAAAAAACCAAGTGCTATTTAGCATTAGTAGTTTTGATGTATTGGAGTTACAAAACGAATATGTATCTGCAAAAAACGAAACCGAATTTCAGTTGGTAGAATTTGAAAGACAAGCTGCCTTAAAAAAGCGTAACATGGGTGTTCTAGCCGATTATCAGGCTACCAAATCTAAATACCAATCGGCAGTAATTAAAGAAAAAACCTTAAAGCAAAAGCTGGAAATTATTGGTATTGACACCAAATTATTTAGTGATTTAACCAATCCCAATATTCAAAAAACATTAGATATAAAAGCACCTTTTAGTGGTTACATCAACAAACTAAATGTTCATGCCGGTTCATTGGTTCAAACAGAAACTATTTTGGCAGAAATTATTGACCCAACGCAACTTCAAGCCGAAGTTTATGTGTACGAAAAAGATGCAGAATATTTGCAAGAAGGCTTGCCTGTAACTTTAAACTTTGTTCAAAAAGGTATATCTCCAATAATAGGTAAAGTGTTATTTGTGTCAAGAGCATTAGATCCGGAAAACAAAACGATAACCTTGCACGTGCAATTTAGCTTACCTAAAAACGAGGAGATACATGCAGACATGAATCTTAAAGCAGTTATCACAGGGTTGTCAAACAATAAACCTTCAATGGCCATTCCATCAACTACTATTTATGATGATGGTGATAACAAATACATTTTTGTTACGATGAACCCTGAAGCTAACCAAGTTGGTATGAAAAAATTTAGGGTTGAAATTTTAAATGAAGACGAAGGTTATACCGTAATTAAATCAATACAAAAACTACCCGAAAACTGCTGGATTGCTGATAACAATGTATTGGCGGTTGAAGCAGAAAGAAAGAAATACGAATAGTTTATTTAGCAGCCGGGTACTTTCTGTGTTTGGTAATGTTATTAAAAAACATTGCAACCAAAAACAATATCAATACGCCAATTAAAACTGGGTTGATTACATAAAAGTAACCTAAGGCCCGAATTTTTTCGCTTCCAATAACCGCTATTAAGGCAGTAGCTCCACCCGGAGGATGAAGTGTTTTGGTTATTTGCATTGCCACTATACTTAAAGAAACCGATAGGGCTGCTGCCAACCATGTTTCATTGGGCAAAAACATACACACAGTTACACCAATAAATGCGCTAATAATGTGCCCACCTATAAGGTTACGCGGTTGCGCCAACGGACTATTGATTACTCCGTAAACCAAAACAGATGAAGCACCGAAAGAACCAATTAAAAAAAGATTATCATTCAAGATAAAGTACTTGCTGTTTATGAAACCTATAATACCAATTCCGAAAAAAGCACCTAAAAAAGTAAGCAGATGTTCTTTGGTATCAATTAATGTTTCTTTGTATAAAACGTATTTTGCCTTACGGTAATTTCTCTTGATTTTTTTGATTGCCATAATTGGTTTATCTTCGCAAAGATTTTAACATGCAACAACATAAGCACATATTATCACTTAAAAGACTTGGCACAAATATAACATTTGATGCTAAAGCGTTTTCGTGCGTTGTTGACTTTAAGTTTTTCGGCCTAAATTTTTATCCGGCCAACAAAGACTTTCATTCATAACCCGAAACAACAAACAAGCTATTTACAAATAGTTGTTTCGGGACATCATCAAAAACAAATTTCTTAACAAAAAATAATTATGAAGTGGCTTTTTAGCGTAAGAACCATTATTGGTATGGTCTTACTTTTCTGTTACACCATTGCGGCTGATATGCTTGAAAAGCATTTATACAGCGGTATTGTTTTTAGTTTAGTACTGGTATTTTTTACTGTGCTTTACTTGTACAATGTTTTACAAGCAAAACATTCCATTTTGCGTAACTACCCTATTGTAGGTTATCTGCGTTACTTCTTCGAAAGTTTTAGACCGGAACTGCGTCAGTATTTTTTTGAAAGTGATTTAGATGGAAAACCATTTAATAGAAGACAACGCTCTATTGTTTATCAGCGTGCAAAAAATGTTCGTCAAACTGTACCTTTTGGTATGCAGGTAAACAGTTTGGATGAAGGTTATGAATGGCTTGCTCATACCATGTTTCCGGTTCATATAAACAGTAGTGATTTGCGCGTAACTGTTGGTGGTAAAAATTGTAAACAACCCTACTCGGCAAGTATATTAAACATATCAGCCATGAGTTATGGTTCGTTAAGTAAAACTGCCATACAATCACTTAACGAAGGTGCTAAGTTGGGCAAGTTTGCGCACAACACAGGCGAGGGCGGAATCAGTCCTTACCACTTAGCCGGTGGTGGCGATTTAATATGGCAAATTGGTACTGGTTATTTTGGTTGCCGTAACCAAGATGGTACTTTTAGCGGTGAGTTGTTTAAAGAACAGGTTGCGCATCCAAACATAAAAATGGTTGAAATAAAACTATCTCAAGGAGCTAAACCCGGCCACGGTGGTATTTTACCAGCGGCTAAAAATACACCCGAAATTGCTGCTATTCGCAAAGTTGAACCTTATACTACAGTTGCATCTCCTCCCGGCCATAGTGCTTTTAGCAATATGCTTGGGTTAACTGTATTTATTAAACAATTGCGCGAGCTAAGCAATGGAAAACCAATTGGTATAAAACTTTGTGTGGGTAGCAAAGCCGAGTTTACAGAAATGGTTGAAACCATGAAAGCCGAACAGATATTCCCCGACTTTATTACCATTGATGGTGCCGAAGGCGGAACAGGTGCTGCACCACTTGAGTTTTCAGATAGTTTGGGAATGCCATTGTATGATGCACTTTCGTTTGTGCACGATACTTTACTTAAGTTAGGTATTCGTAACGAAGTGAAAATATTTGCTGCCGGTAAAATTATTACCGGGGTTGATATTATTAAGGCATTGGCTTTGGGCGCAAACGCTTGTTACAGTGCTCGGGGCATGATGTTTTCTTTAGGTTGTATACAAGCATTAAAATGCGATTCGGGTAAATGCCCGGTTGGTATTGCCACACAAGAAAAACAATTATATCAGGGGGTTGATATTACCGATAAACGCGTACGTGTAAAAAACTTCCACAACAACACCTTAAAATCTACCGTTGAAGTAATGGAAGCTTGTGGTTTTGCTGATGTAAACGATATCAAACCTGAGAAAATATTTAGAAGAATTGGTGATGGATATGTAGCTACATTTAAAGAAATTTATTTCGATAAAATAGGGCCTAATCAAACTAAAATTAAACAAGTATCAACCCTTAATTAATCTTTAAGATGATGACATTAAATGAAAAAGATTACAACCGCTTAATTGCGGCAATTAAACAACTACGTATGAGTGCAGTTGGTAATTCCAACATAAAAAGTTTGGCAGAAAATTTAAAAGATGCACAAATTATTCCTTCAGAAAAAACACCCGGAGATTTAATTACCATGAACTCCAAAGTGTTATTAAAACGTATGGATAACAACCAGGATGTAGAAGTTTCTGTTGTTTACCACGATGATGCCGACATTAAATCGAAAAAGGTTTCTGTATTTGCACCAATGGGTATGGCTATATTGGGCAAACGCGAGCAGCAGGTTATTAATTGCCACTTGCCAAACGGAAATATCTCTTACATGGTAAGTAAGCTACTTTATCAACCTGAAGCTGCTGGTGATTTAAATTTGTAAACGAATAAAATTAAGGCATAAAAAAAGTCTCGCCAATGGCGAGACTTTTTTGTTTATAGTTTGAATAACTAATTAAGCATTTTGTGTTGCTTTAGGTGCTGCATTTAAAATTTCTGCATCAACACCTGCAGCATATTGTTCGAAGTTTTTAACGAACATATTTGCTAATTTATTTGCTTGTGCATCGTATGCTGCTTTATCAGCCCAAGTATTACGTGGGTTTAATAACTCGGCAGGCACATTAGGACAAGCAGTTGGCATGGCATAACCAAATACAGCATGGTTTTCGTATGCTACATTGTTTAATTCACCATTTAATGCAGCAGTAATCATAGCGCGGGTGTATGATAATTTCATACGTGAACCTGTACCATAAGCACCACCAGTCCAACCGGTGTTAATTAACCACACGTTAATGTTTGGATTAGCTTTTAATTTTTCGCCTAACATTTTAGCATATTTACCAGGGTGTAACGGTAAAAATACGCGACCAAAGCAAGCAGAGAAAGTTGCTTGAGGCTCGGTAACACCAGCTTCTGTTCCTGCAACTTTAGCTGTGTAACCACTAATAAAGCTGTACATAGCTTGACCAACATTTAGTTTAGATATTGGAGGTAATACACCAAAAGCATCAGCTGTTAGGAAGAAAATATTTTCAGGAGTTTTACCTACCGAAGGAACAGCAATATTATCAATTAAATCAATTGGGTATGCCGCGCGTGTATTTTCAGTTACTGAGATATTGGTGTAATCTACAGTTGTTGTACCAGGGTAAAAACGTGTATTTTCTAACAATGAACCAAATTGAATTGCATCAAAAATTTGAGGCTCCTTTTCTTTGGTAAGGTCAACGCATTTTGCGTAGCAACCACCTTCAAAGTTAAACACGCTGTCATCAGCCCAACCGTGCTCATCATCACCAATTAACTTACGTTCAGGATCTGCAGATAAGGTTGTTTTACCAGTACCAGATAAACCGAAGAATACAGCAGTATCACCGTTTTTACCAATGTTAGCAGAGCAGTGCATTGATAACACACCTTTTTCTTCAGGTAAAATATAGTTTAACACAGTAAAGATACCCTTTTTCATTTCGCCTGTGTAAGCACTACCACCAATTAAAATGATTTTACGGGTAAAATCAATCATGGTAAAGTTGTGTTGACGAGTTCCATCTTCTGCAGCAACAGCTTTAAAGCTTGGCGCGTTGATGATTAACCACTCAGGAGTGAAGTCTTTTAACTCTTCAGCTGTTGGGCGTAAAAACAAGTTGTTACAAAACAAGTTGTGGTAAGCCGTTTCATTAAACACACGAATGTTTAAACGATGCTTCGGATCTGCACATGCATATGCATCGCGGGTGTAAATGTTTTTACCTTCAAAATGTTTGATTACTTTATTTAACAAAGCTTCAAATTTTGCCGGTTCAAACTTTTGGTTTACATCACCCCACCAAACTGTATTTTCTGTTTTTGCATCAGCAACACAAAATTTATCTTTTGGAGAGCGACCTGTAAATTCACCGGTGTCGGCCATTAAAGCACCAGTATCAGTTAATACGCCTTCGCCATTTTTAATGGCGTGTTGCACCAATTGTGCTGGTGTTAAATTCTGGAAAGTTTGGCCAGCATTGGCCATAATCTTTTCAACTATTGAATTGGTTGTCATATTTAAGGTTGTTCAATTGCGAAGTGGAAGCAAAAATAAGCATTCCGTTAAGAGGAAAAAATATAAATTTAATCAACTGTTAATCAGCAGTAAATTTTACATAAATGGCTGTAAACATTGATTAAAATCATGTAGCAAATTTGATTTTATTTTCAGTATCAACACTTGTAAATACAAGTATATACATTATGAAATCAGATTTAAATAACACAATACTTAATTAAACAATTTCGAGCACTTTCTTAATAGCGTTTTCTACAATTACTGACGGGTTATGGCTAAAAGTATGATTAATTCTATTGGCTAAGATAGCGTTAACAGACACAGCCTCATGCCCTAACAAAGTTGCCATTCCGTATATGGCTGCTGTTTCCATTTCAAAGTTCGTGACACGCAAACCATTCACCTCAATACCTGATAACCTTTTAATTAAATCCTCGTACTTAGCCTGAGCCCTAAGCATACGGCCTTGCGGAGCATAAAAGCCGCAACAGGTAGCCGTAATTCCGTAATTAAAGTGTTTGCTGAATTGTGCAAATAAATCACCAGGAGCTTTAAATAAATATGGATTTACGAATAACAACTCCAATTGTTCGTCAATGGCATTTAGCATGTTCGATATTTCATCGTTTTCCTCGTAATCATAAAACTGCATCAAACTGTCTAAACCCAATCCGTAGGAGGAAACTAAAATGTCGTTCACTTGCAAATCATCTTGCAACGAACCACTAGTACCTATACGTATAAACTTTAATTTGGTTGGGGTTGATTTAACCTCGCGTGTTTCCAGATTAATATTGGCAAGCGCATCCAACTCGTTCATTACGATATCAATATTATCGGTACCAATACCCGTTGATACCACAGAGATGCGCTTTTTACCTACGTATCCGGTGTGTGTGATAAACTCTCGTTTACTTTTTTGAACCTCGATTTTATCAAAGTGTTTTGACACTTCGGCCACGCGGTTTTGATCCCCGACAAGTATCACAGTCTCTGCTAAATCTTCGGGTCTTATGTGCAAATGGTATATGCTTCCATCACTATTCAAAACCAATTCACTTTCAGGTATTGTAGTATTCATGTGTTAAGTCATTAATTGTTTTGACGATTGTCATTATGTAAATTCAAATACTCGTATATATTTGTAGGGCAATTTACACTTTAAACATTATGCAAACAACTCAGAAAAACACCATCCTTATCCCCGTTGACTTTAGTGACATAGCCATGCACGCCCTAGATCATGCAATTAATGTGGCTAAACATTTTAATAACAATTTGGCCTTGTTATATGTAATAGAGGAAGGACTGTTTAGTGGATTGTTGGGCAAAAACGAAAAGCAAGAGCAATTAATTAAAGAAGCTGCAACAACCAGAATGGAAAGATTGTCGATTGACATTAAAACCCAACATGGAATTGATTGTAACATTTATGTACGCGCTGGTAAAATTTATAAGTTAGTAACCGAAATGGTTGGCGAATTAAAATGTGACAGTGTTATCATGGGCTCTAACGGAGCATCTGGTCTAGGTCAAATTATAGGTAGTAACTCATCGCGCACCATCATGCACAGCAATGTACCTGTCATTGTTGTAAAATCAGCTCAAACCTCAAACGTATACAAAAACATTGTTTTCCCTGTTGATTTAACTATTGAATCACGCCAAAAAGTAAAATGGGCAATTCATTTAGGTAAATCATACGGTTCAACTATTCGTTTGTTTAGTTTTAAAACTAACGATGAATTACTAGATGCTAAAATTGAAGGTGCATTGCATCAAATGGAGAACATGCTAAAAGAAAATGGCGTAAACTACACTACCTTCATCAAAGAAAAACTTGAAGGTAATTTTGCTGATGAAACCATTAAATACGCAGAAAGTATTGATGCAGATTTGTTAATGATTATGACCCAAACTGAAGACAAAGACTTTAAAGAATTGGTATTTGGTACATATGCGCAACAAATTGTTAATACCTCACAACGTATACCTGTTATGTGTATTAATCCAACCAAAACTGGAATGATTTCTGGCTGGGGTTACTAGAATATACCATTTTAAAAAAAGAGAGGCATTTAAAACAAGATGCCTCTCTTTTTTTATGTACTTTTTTTACGTTCTAATTTAATCAACTCATCAATTTTAGCATTCAAATCTCTTATCTCTTGCTCGGCTTTAAGGTTGATGTTATAGTCGTTTTTGGCACGTAATCTATCTTTGGCCTCTTGCCTGTTTTGACTCATCATAATTATAGGTGCTTGCACAGCGGCCACGCAACTCAATATCAAATTCAATAAAATAAATGGATAGGCATCAAACCCTGCAAAAAAGTAGCCCCAAGTGTTTAATGATATCCATAAAATAATAAAAAGGAAAAACGATAATATAAACGTCCAACTGCCGCCAAATTCGGCTATTCTATCTGCGACACGCTCCCCAACGGTTAAACTACTTTGGTAATTATCTTCTAATTCATCTGCTGATAATTCAACGAGTTCATCAGCATCATGTGGAGGCTCTAATTGCAGTAAATGATTGATGGCCTCGGCATCAACAAAGCCTTTTTTATCCCATTTATGCCCGTGCTTTTTAATAATTTTAACCACCTGTGGACTAATGGCCTTTGCCGGAAGCATGTTTTGAGCATTACCCGACCGGCCACTAATTTGGCATGTGTATTCGTGATTCGTTTTCATAGCGGTTACCAAATATTATTCTAAAATAAACTTTATTTCAACTTAATACATCATTAGTTTTAAATTCGCGCACTTATTAAGGATTATGACAGATCACAAGATTATATTTTCGATGGCTGGGGTAAGCAAAACCTTCCCACCTCAAAAACAAGTATTAAAAAACATTTACCTATCGTTTTTTTACGGTGCTAAAATTGGCGTTTTAGGTTTAAACGGTTCAGGTAAATCAAGCCTATTAAAAATTATTGCCGGCATTGACAAGAACTTTCAGGGTGAGGTAGTATTTGATAGTAAAAACTACAAAATTGGTTACTTAGAACAAGAGCCAACTTTAGATGAAAGCAAAACAGTTATAGAAGTTGTTAAAGAAGGTGTGGCCGAAACAATGGCTTTGCTTGATGAATACAACGCGGTTAATGAAGCTATGGGATTGCCGGAAAATTATGAAGACGGTGATAAGATGGAAAAATTAATGAACCGCTCGGCCGAATTGCAAGATAAAATTGATGCAGCAAACGCTTGGGAAATTGATACAACTTTAGAAAAAGCCATGGATGCTTTACGTTGCCCTGATCCTGAAACACCTATTAGTGTTTTAAGTGGTGGTGAGCGCAGACGTGTAGCCTTATGCCGTTTAATATTAAGCAACCCTGATATTTTATTGTTAGACGAGCCTACCAACCACTTGGATGCAGAGTCGGTTGATTGGTTAGAGCAATTCTTGAAAAATTTCCCGGGCACTGTTATTGCAGTAACCCACGATCGTTATTTCTTGGATAACGTTGCCGGTTGGATTCTTGAACTTGACCGTGGCGAAGGAATTCCATGGAAAGGAAATTACAGCAGCTGGTTAGAGCAAAAAGCAAACAGATTAAAGGCTGAAGAAAAAGCTGAAGGCAAACGTGCAAAAGCGTTAGAGCGCGAGTTAGATTGGGTACGCCAAGGCGCAAAAGGTCGTCAGGCTAAACAAAAAGCCAGGTTAGGTGCTTACGATAAATTATTAAACGAGGAAACTAAAGAAAAAGAACAACAATTAGAGTTGTTTATTCCGGCCGGACCACGTTTGGGTGATGTAGTTATTGAAGCCAAAAATGTAAGTAAAGCATATGGTGATAAGTTATTGTACGAAAACCTAAACTTTAATTTACCACGTGGTGGTATTGTTGGGGTAATAGGCCCGAACGGTGCGGGTAAAACTACCTTGTTTAAAATGATGATGGGCCTTGAGGAGCCTACCAGTGGAGACTTTAAAGTGGGTGAAACAGTAAAAGTAGCCTATGTAGATCAAAGCCATAAAGACTTGTTACCTGAAAAGAGCGTGTTTGAAGTAATAAGTGGAGGTACCGAAACCATGATTGTTGGTGGTAAGCAGGTAAATGCCAGAGCGTACATCAGTAAATTTAATTTTGGTGGAAACGACCAGAGTAAAAAAGTGGGTGTATTAAGTGGTGGTGAACGTAACCGTGTACATTTAGCCATGACTTTAAAAGAAGGTGGTAATGTATTGTTACTGGATGAGCCTACCAATGATATTGACGTAAACACTTTACGCGCCTTGGAAGAAGCCATCGAAAACTTTGCAGGTTGCGTAGTAGTTATTTCCCATGATAGGTGGTTTATCGATAGAATTGCAACACATATTTTAGCTTTTGAAGGAGACTCTCAAGTTGTGTTCTTTGAAGGTGCTTACAGCGATTATGAAGAAAATAAACGCCAACGCATGGGCAATGTTCAACCAACACGTGTTCGTTACAAAAAAATCATTTAATTAAAGATCACAAATAAAAACTATGCCACTTAACCTTGATGTTAGGTGGCATTTTTTGTGCAATTTTTTTATTTCAAAACAATATCTATATTGGTATACTAATCGTCAAAACTTATGCTAAGTTTTTGGGAATCAAACTCGCTGATTAATTACCAATACATTATAGTTGGAGCCGGTATAACTGGTTTAAGTACTGCTTGTGCCATAAAAGAAAAAAATCCGAGAGCTACTGTTTTGGCTATCGAAAAAGGGATTTTACCAACAGGTGCAAGTACAAAAAATGCAGGCTTTGCCTGTGTTGGATCTTACACCGAAAAATGGGCTGATTATGAACGATTAGGTGAAGAGCAATTTTTGCAACTGATAGAAGACCGTTGGGTGGGTTTGTATTTGCTGCGTAAAAGATTAGGTGATGACCACATCAATTACATTAACCATGGTGGATTTGAATTGATGATAAACGAAGGCGGGGCTGATGCAGATAAAGTAGCCAAACTTAACGATATGCTTGCACCAATGTTTAAAAAACAGGTATTTTACATTGTACCACAATTTATTAAACAATTTGGGTTTAACTCAGAGATTGTAAGCGATATGGTATTTAACCCATTTGAAGGACAAATAGACACCGGTAAAATGATGAATACCTTGATGAATTACGCAGGTATTTTGCAAATAAGAGTAATTACCGGTACTGATGTAAAACATATTGAAGAGACACCAACAGGAGCAAAAGTTTATTGCGAAAACAATGGTCAGCAAATTACATTTAATGCCGAGCAAGTTGCCATTTGCACCAATGCTTTTACCAAACAGTTTTTACCAGACGAAGAAGTAACTCCCGGGAGAGGACAAGTGCTTTGCACATCACCCATAAACGATTTAAAGTTTACCGGAATTTTTCATTTTGATGAAGGTTATTATTACTTCAGAAATTATGGTAAACGCGTAATATTTGGCGGTGGGCGTAACATTGATTTTGAAACAGAAACAACAACTACCTTGGAATTAAATGATCGTATACAAAACCAATTGAACTATTTTTTAGAAGAAGTAATTTTGCCAGGAACGCCATACACCATAGAACAACAGTGGAGTGGCATAATGGCTTTTAACCAACAAAAAACGCCTTTAGTAAAACGTGTTAACCCACACGTAGTGGTTGGTGCACGACTAAACGGAATGGGAGTTGCGTTGGCCAGTAAAGTTGCCGATACATTAGCTGACTACATGTTAAAACCTTAATAAAACTATGATAAAAAAAACAATTACACTATTTGCATTACAATTAATCTTTAGCTTGTCGTTATTAGCCCAAACAACCATTTACAAATGCGATTTAAAGGTTCAACCAGATAGTAAAAACAGAAACGGATGTGTATTGAGCATTGATGAAATGATGCAAGAGTTTGATTTAAACAATAACATCAAATACAGTTTTAACATACAATCATTTTTACCCACTTTAGATGCGGAATCTTATTTTGAAACGGTAAAACAAAAAGATTGGTCGATTACCTTAATAAACAAACTAACTAACGAAAGGCTACAAGCTGAAACTTTGCCTAAAGAAGAATCTTTAATTAATGCGGAGTGTGTATTTAATGGCGTAATTATTCCGGTTGAAATCGCCATCAACAAAAAGAAAAATAAAGACAAAACATTTTATAACGAGCTTACATTCGCATTAATAGGTCATCAAATTGGGGCAAATTCTGATGAATCGTTTTTGTTTACCATGAAACTTATAGCGCAATAAAAGTTCATCAAAGCACATTAAAAAAGCCATCAAGTTTAATGCTTGATGGCTTTTTAGTTTTATGTTTTAAACTTACTTTTCTGTGTTATGCTTATGCAGTTTACTGTGTTTTTTACCATAACCGAAGTATACCAGTAAACCAAATACCATCCAAATAATAGCTACTTTTAAAGTTTGCGCATCAAGTGCTACAATCATACCTGCACAAACTAAAATACCTAAGATAGGAATTAAAGGAACTAGAGGTGTTTTAAACGGACGTTCAATTTCCGGTGATTTAACACGCATAATCCAAACACCTGCACTTACCAAAACAAAGGCAAACAAGGTTCCGAAACTGGTTAAGTCGCCAGCTACACTGCCCGGTACAAAAGCGGCAAACAATCCTACAAACACAAATAAAACCACATTGGCTTTATATGGTGTTTTAAACTTAGGATGCAATTCGCTAAATGCTTTTGGCATCAAACCATCATTACTCATACTAAAAAACACACGGCTTTGACCCATTAACATCACCAGAATAACTGAGCTAAATCCGGCTAAAATGGCAACTGTTACACTGGTACCTAGCCACTCGTATCCTGCCATATAATTTTGAATGGCATAGGCTACCGAAGCTTCTTTACCTGTAGTTTTAAACTCTTGCCAATTGGCAACACCGGTTAATACGTGGCCAAATAAAATGTATAAAATGGTACAGATAATTAATGACCCTAAAATACCGATTGGCATATCGCGCTTAGGATTTTTTGCTTCCTGTGCTGCAGTACTCACTGCATCAAAACCAATAAAGGCAAAAAACACAATGGCCGCACCACCAAGTACACCGCCCCAGCCCCATTTAAAGAAACCTTCGTGACCCGGAGTGCCTTCAGGTATCATAAACGGAACATGATTTTCGGGTTTGATAAATTGCCAGCCAATGGCAATAAATAACAACACTATAGCCACTTTAATAAATACAATCACAGCATTGACAATTGCACTTTCTTGTGTTCCTCTAATAAGCACCGCAGTAATCAACAATAAAATTACTAATGCTGGAAGGTTTATATAACCGCTGGTAATACTAACTAATCCAACTAAGTTTTGAGGTAAAAGCGCAAACTGTTCATCACTCAAGATAAGTTCACCATTTTTTACCATGGCTGCCCACTCTGGTTTAAATGCAGTTATTTGAGCAACATTTTCCATCGTTACCCGATGTAAACTCTCGAAAGGACTATGGCACCATTCGTATGGTATTGCCCCTCCAAGCAAATTATTAAGGTACTCACTCCATGCTATACTAACCGTAGCTGCCCCCAGCGCATATTCCATCATCAAAGCCCAACCAATTATCCAAGCTACCAATTCGCCCATGGTTACATAACTGTATGCATAAGCACTACCTGCAATTGGAATCATAGCAGCAAACTCGGCATAACATATACCTGCAAATGCACAACCAATTGCTGCAACTATAAACGAAAGGGTTACTGCCGGACCAGATGCTTCTGCAGCAGCGGCAGCTGTACGCACAAATAATCCTGCGCCAATAATTGCACCCACACCCAAACCAATTAAGTTACCCGCACCCAAGGTGCGTTTTAATTGGTGTCCTTCCGACTCCTTCAACAAATGGTCAATATTTTTTCTAGAAAATGATCCCATGCTGTAATTTTTACTTTATTAAGAGATGGCTAATATAGCTATGTTTT